>USSP01000384.1 GCA_900557385.1 uncultured Lachnospiraceae bacterium | reverse complement strand
AGCCTTCCAGACGGGACGCCTCGATGATATCGTGAGGGAAGGAACGGGCTGCCTGCCGGAACATCATGATGAGAAACGGTGTGGAAATGGAAGGCAATGCCAACGCAATCCAGGTGTTGACCAGTTTCCAGTTGGAAAACATTTTAAACAAAGGAATCATAATGGCAACAAAGGGGAGCATCATGGCAAGGAGCAGAATGCTCATGAGAAGGTCTTTGCCCTTGTCGTGATAAATCTCAAAGCCGTATCCCGCAATGGAACAGATTAACAGTGCAACCACGGTAATCACGATGGCGTTGCGGAAGGAGTTAAACATGGCGCGTCCCAGATTCTGGTTGGTAATGAGACTCTGGTAGTTTTCCAGTAAATACGTGCCGGGCAGCAATCTTCCACGGACAATATCAATGCTGGAGTTAGTTGCTCCGCAAATCATATAGTACAGGGGAAACGCTGACAGAAAACTGGCAACGATTAAAATGATATAAGCGATGGTCGTTTTTACTTTAGTCACGTTTGTCACCTACTTTCATCTGGATTGCAGAAAGAATTGCCACACTCACAAGGATAAATACGGAAATTGCCGCTGCGTAGTTAAATTTTGGTGTTTCCACGAAGGAGATATTATAAACGTAGTGTGCCAGTGTCATGGTGGATTTACCAGGACCTCCGGAGGTCAGGTTGACAGACTCATCGAACAGCTGTAACGTACCGGAGGTTGACATAATAGCTGTCAACAAAATGGTGGGTTTCAGTAACGGAATGGTAATCTTCATAAACTGCTGGAAAGGGGTCGCTCCATCAATATAGCTTGCCTCATATACGGAATAATCTATATTCTGCAATCCTGCCAGATAGAAAACCATATTATATCCTGTCCATCTCCAGATCAATGCAACAATGATAACAAAACGGGCTGCCCATGCATTCTGGAACCAGTCTACTCTGGCAAAGCCCAGAGTTGTGATGATATTATTCACCAGACCGTCCTGGGCAAATAAAGATTTGAAAATCATGGAATAGGATACCAGGGAAGTGGCACAGGGAAGAAAGATGAGAGTACGGAAAATACTCTTTCCTTTAATCTTCGGACTGTTTAAAAGCTGCGCCAGGCCCAATGCCAGAATTAACATAATCGGCACCTGGATAATAAAGTAAAATACTGTGTTAAACAAACACTGCTGGAAGGTCTTATCCTTTAATATTCTCTGATAGTTTGCCAGTCCTACAAAGCCTGAACCTTTTTTGGAAAAAGACAGGATGATTGCCTGTATCATGGGATAAAAGCAAAAGATAAAGATAAGAAGTGCAGCCGGAATCAAGAATGCCCATCCAGTCAGGTTATGCTTTTTTTCCAAACTCATTTTTGCTTTCTTCTGTTTCATATTGCTCTCCTGTAATTGCATGGGTACGCCTCACCCATTTAAAAAAACCGGGAACGCAATACGCTGCATTCCCGGTACTGGCTCATTTTTTACTTACTTATTCACTAATGTTAAACTCAACAGTATCCTGTGCGTTCTGAATCTCTTCATCAATATCAGCACCATTCTGTACTACGTTAGTGATTGCATCGGTCAGTGCACTTCTAATGTCATTGTAGTATGCACCGTAGTTGATTGCGGGAACTTTGCCTGCGAACTCAACGATGTCTTTGTATACAGCCTGTCCGCCGTAGAAATCAGAGGTCTGATTGTAAACATCAGACTGTGCTGCAGGCAGATAGCTGGAAATTGCACCGGCATTAGGAAGTAAATCATCGTATAATTCAACGCTGCCACCGAAGGTTGTCTTTAAGAAATCGAATGCTAACTCAGTGTTCTTGCAGTTAGAAGATACTGCCCAGCTTGCACCACCACAGTTTGCGTAGTTGGTAGCACCATCAACACCATCTAAAGCGGGCATATTTACGATAGCCCATTTACCGGACTGGTCTTCTGCAGCCTGGATGGAGGACATGATCCAACATCCCTGAATAACACCAGCAGCTTCTCCTTTGTTCATGGAAGCAATGTACTGATCCCAAG
>USSP01000383.1 GCA_900557385.1 uncultured Lachnospiraceae bacterium | reverse complement strand
GGCTGAAAAAGTGGCTTTGGATTATTTAGGGAAGATAGAGCGGGCACAATTGAAAGAAAAAGCGAACTGGGATATGTTCAACAAATACATTAACGATGTCGATTCGGATATTTTCCGGTATGTGTACGACAACCGGAATGAGTTTGCCGGACTTTTCGGAGAAAAGGAAGTTAAGGCAAAAATTCGGAAAGTCTGGACGTTGGGGGCCAATCGCTATGTCACGGGAGAGGGAGAAGAAGTTGTGTACGACCAAAAAGGTTTTAAAAAATATGTGAAACGTCTGTCCAAAGCGGATGTGGACGGAAAAACGGATATCATTGAAAATGCCCGCATGACCAATGCCGAAAAATTGGGGGATTGGAAGACTTATATTGCGCTTGGCAGTGAACAGCTGAAAAACGGGAAAGTGGGTGATCTCGTTTTATATAACTGGGGATTGCGGATCAACCGGGGGTGCAAGGACTCTGCATTGAGGATGCAGGCAGCTCAATGGTTTGATGATGCTGCAGCAAAATCGAAAGAAGGACCGATGTCATTCAAGGTTTATTTTGAAAGAGTAGCCAATGATTTGAAACAAGATTATAAAGAAAGCAAATAAACAATTGAAATAGAATATGAAGAAGATTTTTAGTGTTGTGTTGGGCGGTTGCCTGTTGTTGGGTGCTTGTGCTGCTACTGAACAGAAGACGATCACCATTAAAGGGAAGGTGCAGTTTCCGGATAATCAGTATAACATGGAGATTGTGGAACGGAACGGTTTTGACAAGACCATTATCGACTCCTGTAAGGTAAATAAGGACGGAACTTACCGGTTTACCATGAAAGTGGATCGTCCCGGTGTGTATACGTTAGAGTGCCAGAAATGGCAGTCCGTACAGTTCTGGGCAGAGGATGAGGATCTGGAGATCTACACAAGTGGAGCAACAAATATTCTGAAGTATCCGGAACTTGCAGACAAGTCCAATGCAGCACAGATCTTAAGTGCATTTGAGGAGAAGAAGGACTTAAACGAATGGATCGAACAGGAGCCGGTCGGACAGAACGATGATAACCACGCCATACAGGTTTACATCGGCGGTGAGACGCAGGTTGAGTCCATGAAGGATTGTTCGCTGGTAACAGCGACCTACCGGATTGACGATGGTGTTTACGGCAAGGTCGGGATCGTAGGTCCGAAGCGAATGGATTATGACAAGGTAGTTGCTACACTGCAGTCCATGATGGAGCAGTTAGATGACATATTTAAAGACAAAAAGTAAGTCACAGAGGATGGCTTAAGAGAGGTGGTAGAAGGTGAGTCAGGAGAAAGAAACAAATCAGGACATGACAGAAGAGACAACGACAGAGAACACAGAGAAAACAACAAAGGACAGTGAGGTGACAGCAGAGACTGCCGGTGAGGCAGAAGAGAAGGAAGCTGTGGCTGAAGATAAAGAAGCCGTTGGCGAAGAGAAGAAATCACTCTTTGGCAAGAAGAAAAGTTCCAAGCTGGAGGAAAAGATCGCTGAGTTAGAGGATGCAAGAATGCGTCAGCTTGCCGAGTTCGAGAACTTCCGGAAGCGCTCCGAAAAAGAAAAGAGCCAGATGTTTGAGATCGGTGCAAAGTCAGTGGTTGAAAAGATCCTTCCGGTCATTGATAACTTTGAAAGAGGTCTTGCTTCCATGCCGGAGGAGGAAAAGGGAAAGCCATTTGCAGACGGTATCGAGCTTGTTTACAAGCAGATGCTCGGAGCACTGGATGAGATCGGAGTCAAGCCGATCGAGGCAGTGGGACAGGAATTTGATCCGAATTTCCATAATGCGGTTATGACCGTCGAGTCAGAGGATATGGAAAGCGGAACGGTGGCAGAGGAATTGCAGAAGGGATATATGTATCAGGATTCTGTCGTACGCCACAGTATGGTAAAGGTAGTCAGTTAATTTAAGATAGAGCAATGAAA
Organism: uncultured Lachnospiraceae bacterium; assembly: GCA_900557385.1. Lineage (GTDB taxonomy): Bacteria > Bacillota > Clostridia > Lachnospirales > Lachnospiraceae > UMGS2037. The sequence continues at coordinate 86 of USSP01000383.1, read as the reverse complement.
GAAGAATTATAGAGAAAGAGAGGACAAAACAATGGGAAAGATTATTGGTATTGACTTAGGAACAACAAACTCATGTGTTGCAGTAT
>USSP01000382.1 GCA_900557385.1 uncultured Lachnospiraceae bacterium | reverse complement strand
TGAAAACTTCCAGTTCGTATGCTTTCTGTTTTTTACGAATATCCAGGTAAACAGGGTACACCAGAACATCGTCATGACATACATTCTCAAAAATGTCATGGAAGAAAGCACGCCGGATGAAACACAGAAAAAAACAGAACAAAGAAACACGATCCACTCCTGTCCCGTTAGTGCTCTTACCAGTTTTCTTGTCACATACAGGGTAAATAAGCCAAAGACTAAATTCACTGTAGCCGCAAACCACTTACTGTATACCCCCGGGAAAAGAGAACATACCGTATGTACTAACGTATAGTAAAGCGGAGGATGTACATCTGCCGCCTGTTTCTTCCATACATTTTCATAATCAAACCGTTGATTCTGTTGTACTGTCATGACATTCATCCACGGCAATGCTGCAGGTTCATAAGTTTTTCCCATTTCCGGTGCCAGTGTAATTTCTTCATCATAAGTATTATTTGCCAGCAAATAGGTTAACACTTCATCCGTATGTAAATTACGTTTCTCCGAAATACCCACCACAATCATTCCTGCAAGGAATAAATACAGACAAATTGTACTGATGTATCTCACCCAAAGTTTTATCCTCATCCCCATACCTTCTTTTCTCAGATTCTCCGCATAGTTGCCCGCCATGCCCAGAAACAGAAATACCAGGCGCTTGGAAGAATTCCCAGGTGTTCCTGTTTTCGGTACAGATTCCAGATTCGTTTCATGGCTTCCAGCTTGTTGGAAGAAAGGGATTTCTTCGGTCTGCGGTAAATAGCAAGAACCTCATCCAATCCATAGACCGTATAGCCCTGTCGAAGGATGCTCCACCAGGAAGCCGTGTCCTCGCTTTTCACCAATGGCATATAAATCTGTTCCTTGGTGAGCTTCGTCAGATCGAACAGAACCGTGGTGGTAAAGATAATAGTCCGGGATAGGGCTTTTCGATAGGTCATCTCCGGCAACACATGCACAATTCGTCCTGTTCCCCTGGCATTTTCATCCCCGAATTCATAGGAGCAGCAGACAAAAGCGGCCTGTTTTTCTTCCATGAAGGAAAGCTCTTTTTCCATTTTCTCCGGAAGCCAGATGTCATCTGCATCCAGATAAGCCAGATACCGTCCCCTGGCTTCTGCGATTCCCCGGTTTCTGGCGGCTGCCGCCCCATTATTCGCTTCCTGTTGAAGCAAATGAATCCTGGGGTCCAGATTCTTTGCCAGATAGTCTTCAATCACCTGAACACTTCTGTCCGTGGAGGCATCGTTTACCAAAAGCAGTTCCCAGTTCTGATAGGTCTGTTTTAAAACCATCCGGATTGTTTCTAAAATATAATTTTCCGCATTATAGACCGGTGTTACGATCGACAATAATTCCTGCGTCATCTTTCCTCCCCTACTGCATCCCAAAGCAGTGGCTTGCACTGATACCAATATACCATAGATTCCCTTATAGCGCAAAAAAGAGTGGCTTGCTTTTCACAAACCACTCTTCCGTACATTTCGACATCTTTTATTATCAAGTTTCTGTACTATGTTTCTAATTTTTCATTTACTTTCTGTTTACTTATCTTTTAAATCAAGGCGGATCTTATCCGCAATACGCGCGATATATTCGCTATTGGTAGGTCTTCCCTTTCCCGTATCCGCTGAGTATCCAAACAATTCTTCAAACGTATCGATATTTCCCCGCAGCCACGATACCTCGATGGCATTGCGGATTGCCCGCTCCACCTTCTGATCCGTGGTATGAAAATGTTTTGCTATTGTGGGATACAATAGCTTGGTTACAGAGCTGACTACAGCCATATCTCTTCCCGAAATCATGATTGCTTCCCTGAGATAGTGATACCCCTTAAGATGTGCCGGAACTCCCATATCCAGCATAATTCTTGTCACATATCTCTCCAATTCAGCTTCCGGCACCGCAGTAATATCCATAATATGATTCCCCTTTCATCATATGAACCATTAAAGATGTCGTCTTGCATGATAATCATACCATAAGTGTCGAAAGTTGTTAAGAAATTTTCATCGCGTATAT
>USSP01000381.1 GCA_900557385.1 uncultured Lachnospiraceae bacterium | reverse complement strand
AAAGATACAAAAAAGCCAACTAATTCGCAATACTTTGTGTATGAATTAGTTGGCTAATTTTATACTATTTAATGAATGTCCCTAATTAATTTAATTCTGATACTGCAAAGATAGGGGCTTTCCGCTTTTCCCGCAATCCCCTAAAATGGGTATTCTTCTATCAATTACTAGCTATATATAGTGGTTCAGGCGTTTGCATAACTATGCATCCCTCCAAGAACATAATTTACCCCGAAATAGGTCATTAAGACGGTCAGGAAAGCAAGAATCATATAGATATGGAAGAATAGAGGCTTGCGGAAAATGCGCAGGCTTTGTGAATGGAAGGCTACTCCATATACCAGAAAAGTAATCAGTGCCCATACTTCTTTCGGGTCCCACGCCCAGTATCGTCCCCAGGAAACGTTTGCCCAAACTGCTCCCAGAAAGATGCCTGCTCCTAAAAAGAAGGTGGCAGGGTAGAGCAGCAAACGGCTGACTAGCGTCAACTGTTCTATCCGGTTGTCTTGTATAGCGTCGTTTCCGGAGACATTGTTTTCCGATTCTTTTTTCCGGAGGCATAATGCCAGTATTCCGTTTAGCATGATGAATGCCAATAGGGCATAAGACATCATAATCAATGAAACATGAATACTTAGCCATGGAGAGACGAGCACCGGCATTAATGGGGTTATCTGGGGATTCATTTGTCCCAGATAGGATACCAACAAAGCAAAGCCGGAGAGGAGGAATCCGAATGGAAGTATAAATGAGAATCTTCGATGGAGCAGACAGGCTATCAAAAGAATACAAAGAGCCATAAACTGCATGGTTTCGTAACCGTTACTAAGTGGAATACGACCGCCAATGTACCAGCGCAGGCAATATCCTGCTAGATGGAATATGAAAGCAAGATAGAGTGCAACAGAAAAGAAAGTTCCTGCCATGCGGGAAATCGTTTTGGCTTTGGGCGAGAGGATATTTCTTTGCAGGCTGTTATGAAGTAGAAGCAGGAAAGACAACACTCCCAATGACAGATTTATCATAAAAAGAATCTTGCTGAACGGAATCCGGTTGTAGAGTAATTCTGCTTTCACTTCCAGTTCGGAGAGAGGTTGCACGCTGCCATCAGTGGGTAATGGATGGATGAATGTTCCTTTTTCCAACATCAGGATCAGGCCTACTTTTTCATCTGTTTCCTGGATTGCTTTGGCGAGTTTGCTTTGTTGTCCTTGTTCACGTTGCCAATGTTCACGGAGACGATAAACAGAACCGTCAAATAAATCAGTTAATCGAGCATAAGGTGTTTGTAAGTTTAATAAATGCTGTAATTCTGTATTTTTGATGCATATCAATGGCTCATTTCTCCACACTTCCGGATAAAGTAACCAGCCACCTATCACTTGTTCAGGTGTCAATCCTTTATATGAAGCTTCTCCTGTCAGTTTCTGAATGAAATCACGGGCTAATGTGTTGAAAGGTACTACCCGGTCGTGATAAATAACCTGTTCCTGTGCTAAACTGTCCGCTTGTGTTCGTTTCAATGCAGGAAGGAGTTTTTTTTGTGCTTGCATGTTACCTGCAAGGCAGAAAATAAACAGTATAAATACACCTCCTTTTTTAAGTAGCGGGTGGTTTAGCAGGCGTCGGAAATCACTACTGCGGGAAAATAGTAGCCAAATCATGGAGAGACCGAGCAGGATATATCCCGCATAAGTCACTCCTGTTCCCCATGGATCATAATTGACAGTCAGCCAGCTCCCTTTTCCGTCATCATCGAAAGATGACTGATAGAAACGGAAACCTTGTGATGTAAATATACGATTCATTGAAATCTGTTCGTGTAATAGAACATTTTTCTGTCCGGGAAGAGAGTAGGTGATATAGCTGATGTAGTCTGCCGGTGCTTCTGTTCCGGGATAGTATGCTATACGGAAACTATCTAGTTGTATTGTGAATGGCAGATCAGCTTTTCTGCCGCTTTCCGATTCCTGGAAACTGTCTATTGTTGCCCCCGGAAGCAAGTGTACGTATCCTTTTTTGCTTCCGAT
>USSP01000380.1 GCA_900557385.1 uncultured Lachnospiraceae bacterium | reverse complement strand
CATCCGTGTAGGTGCTGCTACAGAAACCGAGATGAAGGAAGCAAAGCTCCGTCTGGAAGATGCTCTGGCAGCTACCAAAGCAGCTGTAGAGGAAGGTATCATCGCAGGTGGTGGTTCCGCATATATTCACGCTTCCAAGGAAGTTGCAAAACTTGCTGATACACTGGAAGGTGATGAGAAGACCGGTGCCCAGATTATCTTAAAAGCACTGGAAGCTCCTCTGAACTTCATCGCAGCAAATGCAGGTCTGGAAGGATCTGTTATCATCAATAAAGTACGTGAGTCCGCAGTTGGTACCGGTTACGATGCTTTGAAAGATGAGTATGTAGATATGGTAAGCGCCGGTATTCTGGATCCTGCAAAGGTTACCAGAAGCGCACTCCAGAATGCAACTTCTGTTGCATCCACTCTGCTGACCACCGAGTCCGTAGTAGCAAACATCAAAGAGCCCGAACCCGCTATGCCCGCAGGCGGTGCAGGAATGGGCGGAATGATGTAATCCGACCGGAATAAAAATGCGTATAAAATCCCCCGAATCGGCTGTTTGAGCCGATCCGGGGGATTTGACTTATGATATAAAAAATAATATAATGTGTATTATCCGTTCAGAGCCAAGCGAATTTGCAGGCAAAAATAGGAGTCATGCTCGCATGAACGAGTATTTTTGTCTGCAAATTCATTTGGCGGATACGCCAAATCGACGAAATGCGAAGCATTTTGGAGATGGCTCTGAACAAGGCAGAAACATTTTGTGGGAAATAGAAAATAATTTACATAGAAAAACTAAGAAACGGAGAAAATAACATGAAAAAACTGGAAGAATATGTGAGAAGTATCCCGGATTTTCCGGAACCCGGCATTATTTTCCGAGATGTTACCAGTGTACTGCAGGATGCGGACGGATTACATCTGGCAATTGACACGATGGAGGATTTAGTGAAGGATCTGGACTACGATGTCGTGGTTGGACCCGAATCCAGAGGCTTTATTTTTGGTATGCCTATTGCATACAACAATCATAAGCCCTTTGTCCTGATCCGTAAAAAAGGAAAACTTCCCTGTGAAACTGTACAGAAAGAGTATGCACTGGAGTACGGTACAGCTGTCATTGAGATGCACAAGGATTCTATTAAGCCCGGTCAGAGAGTACTCATTGTGGATGATCTGATTGCAACCGGTGGTACAACCCAGGCAATGATTGATCTGGTAGAATCTCTGGGAGGTGTGGTTGCCGGCATTGTGGTACTTATTGAACTGGCAGGACTTCACGGAAGAGATAAGATTACAGGCTATCGTCTGGATTCTGCAATCCGTTATGAAGGAAAATAACCGGTAACAGGTATTGATTCAACAGAGAAAACATCAAGCAGCGGTGGTGTCTATGGCAGAAGAAAGTAAAATTATTGCAAATGAAATCATAAAACCCAGTGGCGTCCAGGAGAAACCTCTTGAGGAACGCAACATTGAGGTTATGAAGGAACATACCAGTCCTGAAGAACTTTATCAGGATCTTATTTCCCATGTGCAGAAATACCACCCTTCCGACGATATTTCCCTTATAGAGAAAGCATATAAGACAGCAGCGGAGGCACATAAAGACCAGGTGCGTAAATCCGGAGAGCCCTATATCATCCATCCCCTGTGCGTGGCGATTATTCTGGCAGACCTGGAACTGGATAAAGAAACCATTGCGGCAGGACTTCTCCATGATGTGGTGGAAGACACGATTATGACCACGGAGGAAATCGAGAAGGAGTTTGGTCCCGATGTAGCTCTTCTGGTGGATGGTGTGACCAAGCTGGAAAACATTCCTTTAAGCAGCGGAACCGAAACCGATGCCAGACTGGAGATGCAGGCGGAAAACCTGCGTAAAATGCTTCTTGCCATGGCAAAGGATATCCGTGTCATACTGATTAAACTGGCAGACCGTCTGCACAATATGCGGACGCTGAAATACAAAAGCCCGGAAAGCCAGAAACGAATTGCCAGAGAAACACTGGATATTTATTCACCCATTGCTGAACGTCTGGG
>USSP01000379.1 GCA_900557385.1 uncultured Lachnospiraceae bacterium | reverse complement strand
AAAATGTACATTACAGGAAATAATATCCGTTCCCGGTGCCACCATGTCCGGTTTTCGATGATTCCCCTCTGCTTTTGGATCTCCTATACAGGAATAAAACTGACAAAGATCTTTTCTTCCCTGCCCGAAGCTCCCTTCGTGGCATCCCACTGTAATTACATTTTCCAGACTTCCCAACAGCGAAATCGTTCTGCTATTCGCAACAAAATTTCCTGCTGCACAGAAAAACAGCACTTTTCTACGACTCAGGTAACGAATCAATTCTGTCACATACTGAAACTCTAAGCTTTGTTGTAAATTTGCCGCTCCAACAGAAATGTTCACTACCTGTATCGGTGTCTCATCCGTCAGATGTACTACCCATTCCAAAGCTTCCACCAATTGAGACAGATTTCCGTTTCCATCCCGATCCAGTATCTTTCCGCTCCAGATCCTGCTATTCGGTGCGATCCCCTGATATTTTCCATTAGAGGCCCGCCCATCACCGGAAAGGCATCCTGCCACATGCGTGCCATGACCATTATCATCCATACCCGTACCTGCAGGATCTGTAAAATCCACGATTCCTTCTATTCGCTCTGTCAAATCCGGATGCTTACAGATGCCGGTATCCAAAAAAACCACATGTACATCCTTTCCTTTGTAGGACACCTGATCGCACCCTGTCTGATGTCTGACTCGGTACACTTTTGCACACAGCTTTCTTTTTCATTATGTTATGCAAAAGTTATAAAAAAGGGTCTGTCCGTCAAGGCTGTTGGTAAATTGCCAGATCTGCAATCCGATCCAGCGAAAAGGTAATGCAGGGAATTCCCTGTTTGGATGAGGATGTGAAGCTCACTTCCTTTAACAATCCGTTATCACCTAAAATGGCAAGATGCAAATTATTCACATTCCATTCGGAAGGCACCGGCAATGTACAGGAAAGCATCTGCTCTCCTAATTTATAAATTGGCACATCTGCCCGTACATCCTTCATGCTCATCGCAAAGCCATAAAAGATCTCCGGCGCCGCTTCCCCATAGGTTTCCTGGTAGGAATCAGCCAGCGTTTTCTGTGTAATGGTACTCTGTGTCATATCTAACTGATACGATGTATCCAACGATTTCAATTCGATACTCACATATGTCTGGGGCTTAAACAAGCTGCTGTCAATGATATAGGTCAATCCCGGCTGAATCGACACATCTGCACTCTTAGCCACCAGTCCGGAGGGATCTTTAATCTGATAAGTGATACCGGAAATTGTCACCTTTTCCGGATAGGAGGTCACCTTGCCATTCACCTTGATAATAGAAAGCGTTCCTTCCTGATCCGATGCCTTATTGCTGTCCATTCGGCATACAATCCCTGCAAATCCATACAAATCTCCATCCAGAACCGTTCCCTTTACATTACTGATTTCCTTACGTACCACCGCGATGGAAATTCCCTCAAAGGAACGATTTCTGTATGCTGTGTTCGATAATCTGGTCGCACGATTGGTATAACCAATCTGGGGAAGCTTGGTTCCCTGAAAAACAACAGTTGTATTTCCGTTTGCAAGATTGGTCTGATCAAAGGCGTCCCTGCCAATCTCAACGACAGTCTCCGGGATTTGAATTTCTGCAATCGCGCAGCCGTTAAACGCTTTGTCCCGAATAACCTCTAATTTATTAGCTCCGCTTACTGCCGTCAGAGAACTGCAATTTTCAAAGGCACTCTCCCCGATTTCCGTTAAAGTCGAGGGGAACGTAACCGTAGTAATATCTGTCCTGTTCTGAAATACACTGCCGGCAATTTTTTTCACTCCGTTAGGAATGGTCACCCGCTTTTTATTTCCTTCATAGGCGATGAGAATTCCATCTCCTACGATCAGATAGGCTTCCTTTCCCTTGGAAACAAGTTCCGTCTGGTCCGCACGCCACTGCTGTACCCAGTCTGTCATATCAAAAGCAAAGGGTTCTATCTCCGTCACGCTATCCGGAATTTCCACATCTGACAACTGATCACAATGATAAAATGCACCGTACCCGATCCGTGTCACCCCTGCCGGAATCAC
>USSP01000378.1 GCA_900557385.1 uncultured Lachnospiraceae bacterium | reverse complement strand
GGGTGATGGGCTGCTCCAACATGCCGGCCGCAAGATTACTAATGCAGGAGATTCCGCAAATCTTCATTCTCATGTGGTTCGCTGCGATTGCCTCCACAACAGTGCTCATACCGGCTGCATCGGCTCCTAGGGTACGAAGCATTCTGATCTCTGCAGGAGACTCAAAGGAAGGACCGGTCAATTGTACATAAACACCCTCTTTCAAAGGAATCTCATTCGCTGCAGCCGTATCACGGATGATCTGTTGCAAATCCTCATCATACACATGACTCATATCTGGGAATCGGAGTCCGAATTCTTCTTCATTGGGTCCAATCAACGGGTTGGGTGCAAAACAGGAAATGTGATCTTTGATCAGCATCAATGTTCCCGCATGAAAATCAAAATTTATACCCCCTGCTGCATTCGTGAGAAATAGAATCTGAGCTCCCATGCGATGCATCAGTCTTGTAGGCAGCACCACATCCGATACAGTGTAGCCTTCATAATAATGAACGCGTCCCTTCATGCATACCACCGGAATTTCTCCCACATAACCAAAGATAAATTTTCCTGCATGTCCGGGCACGGTGGAAACCGGAAATCCGGGAATCTCATTATACGGAATCTCTGCTTCCACCCGAATATCATCCGCGTAATCCCCCAGTCCGGATCCCAATACCAAGGCCACCTTAGGAACAAACGGAATCCGATCTTTGATACTTTCATAACATGCTTCACATTTTTCAAAATTAACGCCCATAATCTCTCCTGCCTTTCTGGACCTAAAAAGGACATCCCACGTCACTTTTTTTCCGTCAAAAATATATTTTATTATAGCACAATACCAAGGATACTGAACAGAAAAAAAGTGCCACCCTATGGGCGACACTTTCTATGAAAAAATCTTATATAATAATGCAGACCATGCCTCCGTTACTGTCATTTACGATTTTCTGCATCGTATCCTGAAGTTTTATCTGGCTTTCCTCTCCGATCATGGCAATCTTTCCCGCGATGCCGTCCTCAACCAGCTGTTCAATCGTCTTTCCGAAAATATTGGTTTCCCAGATGCCGGTTTCCGATTTCTTCGCCTCATCAATATATTGAATCAGATCCTGCGCCTGTTCCTGCGTTCCCACGATGGGCGCAATTTCTGTTTCAATATTGGCACGGATCATATGAATGGAAGGACTCTGGGATCTGATTTTCACACCAAATTTATTGCCATGGCGGATAAGCTCCGGCTTATCCAGAAGGATTTCATCCCGCTCCGGTGTCACCACTCCGTATCCTCTCTGGCGTACACTGTCAATAGCATGAAGGACTTTGCTGTATTCGTTCTTCATATCCGTAAGCTCCCGAATCACAGAAATCAAATGATACTCTCCTTTCACCTCCACCCCCATCAATTCTGACAGCATCTCATAATAAAACCGTTCATCTACATCCACACGAAGAATCACTCTTCCCTGCGCCATGTCAATCTGCTCTATTTTACAACGTTTCACGTAATCGCTGGTAAACTCCGGCCGGTTCTCCATAACATCCCGCATTTTGTTTAAGTGTTCCATCATCTCACGTACATGAGACAACAGATCCATTTTCAGTTTATGCTCGGGAGAAAGCATTTCCACCCACTTTGGCATATAAAACTCCATAAGCATAATAGGAAATTCTTCCAACACACTCTGAAGGATCCATTCCACATCCTTCTTTTCCATTCGTTCACAGTTCATAATTGTCACGGTAACTGCGTATTTCTCCCCGATTTCCCGTGCCAGCTGTTTCGTCGACTCTGCTTCCGGTGTGCTGCTGTTTAAAATCACCAGAAATGGCTTCTTTAATTTCTGCAGCTGTGTAATCGTCTTTTCCTCCGGGATCCGATAATTTTCTCTGGGTAATTCCCCAAAGCTTCCATCTGTTGTCACTACAATTCCCACTGTGGAATGATCACTGATGACTTTGGCTGTTCCGACCTCTGCTGCCTGCGTAAAGGGAATTTCCTGGGTAAACCAAGGTGTTTTCACCATCCGCTCACTACCGTTCTCCGTATGTCCTGCAGCCTA
>USSP01000377.1 GCA_900557385.1 uncultured Lachnospiraceae bacterium | reverse complement strand
CAGCTAGCCCAGTCCTATATGGAGCATTAGCTCAGTTGGTAGAGCACTTGACTTTTAATCAAGTTGTCCGGGGTTCGAATCCCCGATGCCTCACTACCTAAAAATAGCGGAGAACCTTGATTTTACTGGGTTTCCGCTATTTTCATGTGTAGGTGGATATTTTCTGCGGAGTATGAGATAAGCTCAGAAATGAAAAGAAAGGCATGACTAGCAATATGAAAATAAGAACAGTGGCAGTTTTAGGTGCCGGAGCAGTTGGCTCCTATGCGATTTGGGGACTTTCTGATCAGCAGGAACCCTTGGCATTATATATGGAGAATACCAACCACCCTATGACAGCGAAAGAGTACAGGCAGTCCGGTGCCTCCATCGACCAGATATTCTACGCTGCAGGATCTTGATGCCGGTCGTCACACAGAGATTGATATGTTTTCCGGGGCCTTGATCCATATGGGGAAGGAACTGGGAATCCCGACGCCTTATAATGAATATACCTACCATATCATCAAGGCGTTGGAAGAAAAAAATGATGGAACATTCGACTATACGTAACAATAGGAAGAAATAACAGCGAAAAGAGAAAGGAAAACAATATGGAAGAACAAAGAGTACAAGAAAACAAAATGGGAGTGATGCCTTTAGGCAAACTCATTATTACCATGTCTTTGCCCATTATGCTGTCTATGCTGGTGCAGGCTCTCTATAATGTCGTAGATAGTATTTTTGTTGCCCGAATCAGTGAAAATGCGCTGACGGCAGTGTCCATGGCATTTCCCATTCAGAACCTGATGATTGCAGTAGCTTCCGGAACAGCGGTGGGTGTTAACGCTCTGCTATCCAGAGCTCTGGGAGCCAAAAAATTCGAACGGGTTAATAAAATAGCGGAGAGTGCGGTTATGCTGGCATTCTTAAGCTATCTTGTATTTTTGTTAGTCGGAATTTTCGGGGCACATGCCTTTTTCGCAGCGCAGACGGATATTGAGGAAATTGTAGAGAGCGGAACGATCTATGTGTCGATCTGTTGCTGCCTGTCCATTGGCTGTTTTTTCCAGATCATGTTTGAACGGATGCTGCAAGCTACCGGCCGTACGGTTTACACCATGATTACCCAGGGAACCGGAGCGATTATCAACATCATTCTGGATCCGATTCTGATTTTTGGTCTGCTTGGAATGCCTCGCATGGGAGTGGCAGGAGCAGCACTTGCTACGGTCATCGGACAGATGGTGGCGGGCATTATGGCAATGACCTTAAATCACAGAAAAAACGTGGAAGTACATATTCAGCTGAAAGGCTTCCGACCGGAGGGAAGACTGATTGGGGAAATCTATAAAATTGGTGTTCCTTCCATTATCATGATGGCAATCGGTTCCATTATGAACTTTGGCATGAACCAGATTCTGCTGGCGTTTTCCTCTACAGCAACCGCAGTATTTGGAGTTTACTTTAAGCTGCAGAGTTTTATTTTCATGCCGGTATTCGGATTAAATAACGGAATCATTCCCATTATTGCATATAATTATGGCGCACAGAACCGGAAACGTGTTACCGGAGCGGTAAAGCATGGGCTCGCCTATGCAGTAGGAATTATGACCATTGGCTTTTTACTGTTCCAGTGTATACCGGAGGAACTTTTACTTCTTTTTGATGCATCGGAGACGATGTTATCCATCGGCGTGCCGGCACTGCGGATTATCAGTATCCATTTCTTTATGGCAGCCTTTGGAATTGCCTGCGGAAGTATTTTTCAGGCACTGGGCTTCGCGGTGTACAGTATGATTATTTCCATTGCCAGACAGTTGGTGGTGTTACTTCCGATTGCTTATATTCTGGCACAGTTCGGTAATCTGAATCTGGTGTGGTGGTGCTTCCCTATTGCAGAGGTTGTTTCACTGATTATGACGATACTCTTTTTAATTCATGTGAACCGGACCGTTATTTCTAAAATTGGATAAAATCCTTTACAACAGTCCACGTTCTATGCTATGATTCCTAAGTCGGCATAGACAGGCGGTTATGGCGGAATTGGCAGACGCGCCAGATTTAGGTTCTGGTGGGAGACCGTGC
>USSP01000376.1 GCA_900557385.1 uncultured Lachnospiraceae bacterium | reverse complement strand
GTAGTAGAATGTCATAAGTGTATGATTGTATACGATTATCCAAACAAATATAAGAGAAAGGTCTGGTCATCGCAATGAAATCATTGAAAGCAATGAGCAAAGAAGAATTACAGCAGTTACATGAACAGCTGCAGCAGGAATTTGAAGATGCAAAAGGGAAGGGATTGAAGCTGGATATGTCCAGAGGAAAACCTGCACCGGCGCAGTTAGATATGGGTAGTGGGCTGATGGATGCCCTTACTGCACAGGACAATATGATTGCAGAAGATGGTCTGGATTGCCGTAACTACGGTGGATTGGTAGGAATTCCCGAGGCGAGAAAATTAATGGCAGATATGTTAGGAATTTCCTATGAGAATGTGATTATTTGCGGAAATGCCAGTCTGCCGATTATGTATGATACAGTGAGCCGTTCTATGCTGTATGGTGTATGTGGTTCGACTCCCTGGTGCAAGTTGGATAAGGTCAAATTTTTGTGTCCGGTGCCCGGTTATGACAGACATTTTAAGATTACGGAAACCATGGGAATCGAAATGATTAATATTCCCATGACGCCACAGGGACCGGATATGGATCTGGTAGAAAAGTATGTAAACAATGATCCTGCAGTGAAGGGTATTTGGTGTGTGCCGAAATATTCTAATCCCCAGGGATATACCTATTCAGATGAAACCGTACTTCGCTTTGCTGCATTGAAACCGGCGGCAGAGGATTTCAGAATTTATTGGGACAATGCTTATTGTGTCCATGATTTGTATGAGGATAAAGCAGATCAGTTACTGGAAATTTTAGGAGCCTGCGAAAAAGCCGGAAATCCGGATATGGTATTTGAATTTGCATCAACCTCCAAGATTAGTATGGCAGGTGCAGGAATTTCCTGTATTGCAGCATCCAAGAAGAATCAGGATTGGATTAAATCTACCATGACGGTACAGACCATTGGTTATGATAAATTGAATCAGTTACGTCATGTTCGTTATTTCAAAAATGTAGATGGTATTAAGGCACAGATGATGCGTCACGCAGCCATCATGCGCCCGAAATTTGACATAACTCTTGAGGTGTTGGAAAAAGAACTGAGTGGTCTGGAAATCGGAACCTGGACAAAACCTCTGGGCGGCTACTTTATCTCCTTTGATGCTCTGGAAGGCTGCGCGAAGGCAATCGTTGGGAAATGTAAAGAGGCTGGCGTGACCCTGACAGGTGCCGGAGCAACCTACCCCTATGGAAAAGACCCCAAGGATTCCAATATCCGAATTGCACCGTCTTATCCCAGTGAGGAGGAAATGCGTCAGGCTGCAGAACTTTTTACACTTTGCGTTAAATTGGTGAGTGTTGAGAAACTGCTTGCAGATATCAAATAGACGAGAATATAGTATGAACGAAGAAATCAAACGAATTGGACGAGAATTAAAATATCAGGGAAAAATCGTCAAGTTTTATGAAGATACGGTGCAGATTCCTAACGGAAATATTGCAAAGTGGGATTTTATTGAGCATCAGGGAGCTGCGGCGGTTATTCCTGTAACTGCGGATGGAAAAATCCTCATGGTGCGGCAGTATCGGAATGCTTTGGATCGCTTCACACTGGAGATTCCGGCAGGAGGATTGAATGGAGCAGATGAACCTACCAAGGTGGCTGCAGCCAGAGAATTGGAGGAAGAGACTGGATACCACAGCGAAGATCTGGAATTACTCATTACCATCCGTACCACGGTAGCCTTTTGCAATGAAAAGATTGATGTGTACCTGGCGAAAAATTTAAAATCGGGCAAGCAGCATCTGGACGAGGATGAGTATATTGATGTCTACGAATTTACACCGGAGGAATTAAATCAGAAAATATTTTCCGGAGAGATTCAGGACAGCAAGACCATCGCCGCTATTATGGCATACGAGTGTAAGTATCTGCATAAAATTGGATAAAGAAAATGTGGAGACAGGGAATGACAAGACAGCAGAGGATTGGACGAAGCAGGATGGTCTCCCCGACTGTATTACCGCTCGCGGGATTTACCGCGGGCGGTTTTTTGTTTGGAATGCTCGTAACGAAGCTTGCTGGAAGCAATACGTTTGATGCCATTGGCTTCTTGAAT
>USSP01000375.1 GCA_900557385.1 uncultured Lachnospiraceae bacterium | reverse complement strand
ATGCCTGGGGAGGCTTCAACACATTTGGCATTTCCGTAAAGTCACCATCCCTAAGCCATTGATAGCGGAGGTAGTAACTGCCAGAGTGGGGCACATACCTAACATCAGTACAAAGGTAGGATTTTCCTTCACTATACCATTGACCAGTCGTTCCGTTACCGTTGCTGTCATCGTGGAATTCTTATTTTCATTACTCATTTACTCCACCTCCCAACGCTTCTCTGAAATATAACAGGCTGGCATTAACTGCCTCAGTCACAGCCTTGGATGTAATGGTTGCACCGGAAATTGCATCAATCTCATTGGGAAGGGTTGCGCCTACCTTTGTCACGGCGAAGCTCTCCACATTTTTATCTGCATACTGGTTCTTCCAGTCTGTATCTGCCTCCATTCCCAGTCCTGCACTCTCCGTGAGACTCTGGAACGAGATTCCGTTTACGGTGCCATCCTCGCGGATTCCCACAGATAGCTGCAGGCTTCCATCGTAGGCACTCTTGGAGGTTGCGGTTACCACATAGCCTAAGGTATTTCCACTTGCATCCTGGGCAGCCATGACTTCATCAATTACCGCCTTGGGATACTGCCCAGCTACTGCATCTGCCCCACTCTGTTTGTCGGAAAGGTCAAGGGGGGTAAACTCTGCCGCATCCTCAAATACTGCCTGGTAAGCAGCTACCTTTGCCGCCTCTTCCTGGCGGGCAATAGGCTCCTTGGTCACTTCATAAACCAATCCCAGAAGTAAACCGGCAATCAAGGTAATCAGAAAAAGGATTCCGGCATCATGGACCATATTCTTTCTGTCATTCATATCCGTTCTCCTCCTCTCCCGAATGCTTTGGGCAGTGTAAGCTTTTCAATTAAAGGTACTAACAGGTTACTGATAATAATCGCATAGGAAACACCTTCTGCAGATCCTCCGAATACACGGAAAATGGCAGTCAGCAGACCCAGAATAACGCCGTAAACATATTGTCCTTTTACGGTTACCGGTCTGGTCGCATAATCC
Organism: uncultured Lachnospiraceae bacterium; assembly: GCA_900557385.1. Classification (GTDB taxonomy): domain Bacteria; phylum Bacillota; class Clostridia; order Lachnospirales; family Lachnospiraceae; genus UMGS2037. Next base: position 1,095 of record USSP01000375.1, on the reverse strand, counting down.
GTTGCCATAAAGAAGGCACCTAACATCAATCCGCCTCCGGCAAGCTGTGCTGCCAGATATGCCCAATCCAGTCCTCTGCCGGAAAACAGCAGGATAAACACGCAGAAGGATGCAATATAGGTTCCGGGCACCTTCAAATCAATAATGCCAAATAAAATCAGAATACATGCACCGAACACAATGGCAATCAGTGAAGTCTCACCGATGGTTCCCGGGATTTTTCCGATGATCATGTTCATGATGTTGACGCTCTCTCCTGCTTTTAAAGCTGCCAGGGGAGTTGCACCGGACACACCATCCAGAGGATAACGGTCACAGGCAAAGGTGGTCATCAGCTTGGGGAAAGACAAAAGCAGGAAGCAGCGGCCTGCCAGTGCCGGGTTCATAAAGTTCTGTCCGATACCGCCAAACAGCATCTTTGCCACCACAATGGCAAATACCGCACCTAATGCTCCCATCCACAGGGGAGCACTCACCGGCAGGTTTAATGCCAGCAGAAGTCCTGTAACCACTGCGGAAAAGTCATTGATCGTTATCTTTTGTTTACAAATCTTTTCAAATGCAGATTCACTAAGTACTGCCGCCGCGATGCATACAATGATATGCAAAAGAGCACGTACGCCAAAGTTATAAATACCAAAGCCAGCCGCAGGAAGAAGGGATATCACTACCGTCATCATAATGGATGCCGTTGTTTCCTTCGAGCGGACATGGGGATTGGATGATACTTTCATCAGTTTTTCCATGTTATTTTTTTCCTCCCGCTTTTTTCCTGTTCGCCAGTTCCAGCTTACGCATGGACTTGATGGTCTGTGTCAGAGGCTTCTTCGCAGGGCAGACATAGCTGCAGCATCCGCATTCGCAGCATTCCAGACCGTTACAGGCTTCAAATCTTTCGAGATCATGACGTTCTGCATAGTCTGCAAGGAGCTTGGGCACAACTCTGCCGGGACAGACTTCTACACAGCGTCCGCAGTTGATGCAGGCAGATGGTGCCAGCGCAGATACTTCATCCTCCGTAAGGCAGGTCAGTGCAGATGTTGTCTTAGTAACAGGAACATCCATTATAAACAGGGCTCTTCCCATCATCGGGCC
>USSP01000374.1 GCA_900557385.1 uncultured Lachnospiraceae bacterium | reverse complement strand
TTCCTTCAAAGCTTCCACCATGTCAATCCTTGAAATTTTTCTTTTTTGAAAAAGAAGTGACAGATCATAGGTGATCCAGGTAAGTACAAAGCCAATCACAAGGGCTTTTACCGTAAGCACCGGTGATAACATCATTCCATAATTTTCTATTGTATCCGAATATCCAACCTTTACAAAGGAATAGGCGATCGGAATTCCCAGCAAAAATCCGATACATACCAGAATATGATTGATATTCAGTACCCGGTTGGAAATCTCCTGTCTGCCAAAGCCAAGCACCTTCATCACAGATATGTTGACGGATGTTTCCGATACGATCATATTGATGATCAGATACAGCACAAATACACCAAGAACGATTCCAACAATTTCAAATGTGATAATGATTGCTTTCATCGGCCCCATGAGGTTTTCCATGGTGTCTGCCGTGACGGTCATCTTCGTCTCACTTGCCACCAGCTTCTTGTCTAATGTTAGTTTATCCTTACTGATAATACAGTTATATGCCTGATCACTGACGTCTGCAAGGTTTGCAGCATTCTTTCTTGAAGTATACAGATAACAATGGGTATTATCCTCTACAACACCACTGATGGTTACCTTATGCTTTTTCAGATCGGCAATATTATAAAATGTAAATTTCTCGCCGGTTTTCACACCATAAGTCTGCGCCGCTGCACTTGTCAGATAGTATTTGTCCAGATCCAGCTTATTCCCGTTTTCTGTCTGATCCGGGAAATATCTGGAATTTTCATCAATTCCCTGTGCAGAAAGCTGTACGGTACTCCCCTCTACTTCATAATAATTCTGAAATAATGCTTCACCCTTCTCGGGGGTGTCCTCATGCAAAGAGTTCAGACGGTATAAATATTCATATTTTACAGAGCTGGTCAGTCCGTCCTTTAGCAGGGCATTCAGACTGTCACTCATAATAAGACCGGCAAGAATACAAAATGCGGCGATCGCAACACCAATGGTTGTCACGATACTTCTGCCCGGATGTCCGATCACATTTCTAACCTTCATTTTTGTCTGTGTCTTCGCAGAGCTGTTTTTCATTACACCTACTGTTCTGCTGTCTTTTCCTGTATTGCGAAGCAGATCAACCGGTGACTTTTGCAGCAGTTTTGCGGATTGTATTGCAATCGCCGCGGAGTAAAGAAGTGCCGGTGCCACAAACGCAAGGATGATCGAAGGGACATTATATGTCACCGTATAGACAAGCTTTTCAAAATCATATTCGATATAAAAACGACAAAGCAATCGGGTCACGGGGATTGCACATCCAATTCCAAGAATGCTTCCGATGATACCTGGAATCAGACCATACCGCACATAATGACCAATGATCTGCTTTCTGGAAAATCCCAGTGCAAGAAAGGCTCCCAGAAGATACTGCTCATTTTTAATATTTCTTCCAAGGATCATAACGATCAATGTAATGATAATGATAAACATAACCGGAGCGTACAGGGTTGCCATGTTTGTAACGGCATCGCCCTCATTGACCGGCATCGAAATTCTTGTATTGGAGGTTGCTGCCAGATAGCTTGCGACCACATATTCTTTATTGAGCTTTTCCCGCACCTTTTTGGAATTGTCTTTTTGGTACTTAATCGAATAATATCCGGTCTCTTCGGCATCAATCTGATCATATTCCTGATCATTTACTACCATAACCGCAAATTTTTCATTGTCAATGTAACCGGATAGCTTTTCCAGCATATAGATGTAATCGGACTTTGTGGTATATGCAGACACCTGATATGAATACTTTCCGCAAGAAATCGTATCCCCGACCCTGATGCCATGGATATCTGCAAAATCCTGCGTCAGAAGTGTCTCTCCCGTCCCCGGTTTATGCCCTTCTCTGATCTCGCACAGATTCAGTTTTTCCGGCATATCAAAGACACGAAGCGTTGTCCCCTTTAAATCTCCGCCTTTACATTTGATATCCTTATAACGACTGTATTCTACCAGGACATCGTATTCCTTTTCCAGCTTTTTGATGTCCTCGTCAGAAATCGGCTTATAAGTTACAAACTCTGCATCCTCTGCCTTGTATTTCTCCACAAAATCATTGACCACATTTTTCAGTGTATGACCG
>USSP01000373.1 GCA_900557385.1 uncultured Lachnospiraceae bacterium | reverse complement strand
CAAAAAAAACACAAAACAAAAAAAGGGGCCTCCCAAGGCAGCCTCTTCTCATTGATGATTTTTATTTCTTAATCAGTAAAGATTTTCCGGTCATTTCTTTCGGCTGTTCCTTACCCATTACCTGGATTAAGGTAGGAACGATGTCTGCCAGACAGCCACCCTCACGCAGTCCATAACCATCCTCGTAGTTTACCAGGATGAAAGGAACCTGATTCGTGGTATGTGCAGTGAAAGGAGCACCCGTCTCATAATCAATCATCTGCTCTGCATTACCATGGTCTGCGCAGATAAACAGCACGCCATCCATCTCCTTGATGGCATCTACGGCCTTTCCAACACACTCATCCACTACTTCTACTGCCTTCACTGCTGCAGGAATAACACCGGTATGTCCTACCATATCCGGGTTTGCAAAGTTGATAATGATTACATCATATTGATCAGACTTAATCGCATTTACCAGCTTGTCACATACTTCATAAGCACTCATCTGCGGTTTCAGATCGTAGGTTGCCACATCCTTAGGGGAATTAACAAGGATACGATCTTCGCCGGGATTCGGCTCCTCCACACCACCATTGAAGAAGAAGGTTACATGGGCATATTTCTCGGTTTCTGCGATACGAGCCTGTTTCATGCCGTTTGCAGCCAGCCACTCACCAAAGGTATTGGTTACGGAAATCTTGTGGAATGCTACATCCTTATTGGGAATGAGAGGATCATACTCTGTAAAGCATACAAAAGTCAGATCCAGTCTGTTTCCTCTGTCAAATGCAGTGAAATCATCATCACAAAAGCAGTGGGTAATCTCACGTGCGCGGTCAGGACGGAAGTTAAAGAATACTACCGAATCCTTATCTTGGATTGTTGCTACCGGAACTCCGTTTTTCTCTACTACGAAAGGAACAACGAATTCATCGGTCTTTCCATTGTCATAGGAGGCCTGTACACCTTCTGCAGCAGACTGCGCTTTACCGCCCTCGCCCTTGGTCATGGCATCGTAAGCAAATTTCACACGGTCATAGTTTTTATCACGATCCATTGCGTAGTAACGACCGCTGACGGTAGCGATTTCACCTACACCGATTTTTTTCATTTCAGCTTCCAGCTCTTCCACATAGCCTTTTCCGCTGGCAGGAGGGGTATCACGTCCATCCAGGAAGCAATGTACATAAACCTTCTCCAGACCATTTCTCTTCGCCATCTCCAACAGACCATAGAGATGGGTATTGTGGCTGTGTACACCACCATCGGAAAGCAGTCCGAACGTATGCAGTGCGCTGTTATTTTTCTTGCAGTTCTCCATTGCCTTTAACAATGCTTCATTCTTAAAGAAATCACCATCCTGAATCTCTTTGGTAATACGGGTCAGCTCCTGATATACAATACGTCCTGCTCCCATATTCAGATGACCTACCTCAGAGTTTCCCATCTGTCCCTCGGGAAGACCAACTGCCATACCACTGGCATTTCCTCTGACAAAGGGATATTTGCTCATCAGTTCATCCATCACAGGAGTCTTTGCCATTGCTACGGCATTGCCCTCTGTCTTATCGTTTAATCCATATCCGTCAAGGATCATCAATACTACCGGTTTCTTACTCATAGATCATTCTCCTCTTTCTAGTTTCTATGCTATCATTCTTAATCTTTCAATTCCCGATTATACATGAAAAGTTTTTTATTGACAAGACCACTCCACCATAATCAGAAGTTCACCATTCTCCACTCTTACCAGCGCTTCCTCCGTCTTAATAAATTCATTGCTGATTCCTATGGGAAAGTCATTCGTCACCGTATCCTCTGTCAGGACATACTTCATTCCCTTTATGGTCACTTTTTCTGCTTTTTCTCCCAGGGAAAACAAGGACATCCTTCCCTCCACACCTGCATGAAAGGTAATTTCCTCGTTACGGATTACCGTAACTAGCTGTGTATCCGTGAGAATATACCCTACGGCTCCTTGTTTTTTTAGAAAAAGCAGGGTCTGGATATTGGCTATGGAATGATCCAGCCTTCCTCCCAATGCCCCATAAAAATAAAATTTCCGGTATCCTCTCTCCAATCCTTCCCGCACCGCAGATAACGTATCCGTATCATCCTTTTCCGGCTTCAAGCGATGAATAA
>USSP01000372.1 GCA_900557385.1 uncultured Lachnospiraceae bacterium | reverse complement strand
CGACTCTGCAGGCAGTCAAGGAAGGCTGTTTCCTCCCGGTGGTGGCAATGGTGCGCCACAGAGGGGGCGGTTTCTGCTACGGGGAGACGGAATATAAACTGATGTTAAAAGAGGCAGAGCTGTTATTGCAAAACGGGGCGGATGGACTTGCCTTCGGCTTTTTGCAGGAGGACAGAAACCTGGATGTGGAACGGACGAAAGCCTTCGTGGAACTCATTCATTCTCAGGGAAAAGAGGCAGTATTCCATCGAGCCATCGACTGCGTGCCGGATATGGAGCAGGCATTGGAAAACCTGATTGGCTGCGGCGTGGACAGAGTGCTCACCAGCGGAGGAAAAGCCACTGCCTGGGAAGGCCGGGAACTGCTGGCAAAGCTCCAGAAACAGTACGGAGAAGAAATCCAGATACTTCCGGGAAGCGGACTGCGGAAGGAAAATGCCGTAGAATTCGTGAGACAGACAGGGGTACATCAGATCCACAGCTCCTGCCGTGGCTGGAAACGGGACAATACCGGCGTGACGGAAAGTGTGACCTTTGCCTACTGTCCGGGGGAACATGCCTCGGACTATGAGGTGGTGAGCCGGGAGGAAGTGGAGGCACTCCGCAGAGCGTTGTGATTTATGACACATAGGTCAGTTTGTACAACTGGTAAGAGTGGCAAACATGTGTTACAGAAAGGTTTTACCATGAAATTTACAGGAAAAAAGAAAGAGCGCCCCGCCTTGTCTGAGGAACAGCAGACTCTGGCGAAGTGGCGCAGGAAAAATTATATGGGAACGGCACTCTTTGCCGTGGCGTTCAGCATCTTCTTAAACCAGCTTTTTGTCCTGGGACATCTGACGGAGCTTTCCCCCAAATACACAGCGGTGGCAAGCAAGCAGTTCAGCGTTCCTCTGGGACTGGGCTTGTTTTTGTACGGCGTATGTTCTCCCATTGTGGAGGAACTGATTTTCCGTGGACTGGTACAGCGGGGGATGAACCGCCTGTTTGCCAGAATACGGCAGGGCACCTATCTTTCTGTTCTGGTGACCGCACTGCTCTTTGCCATCTATCACGGCAATCTGGCGCAGGCGATGTTTGCCTTTCCCATGGGAGTGCTGATTGGCTTATCCTATGTCCGGCTGTTGTCCATTTATGCACCCATTGTCTTTCATGTCTGCGCCAATGTGACCACTCTGATTGCCGGAGGCGTTTTCGGGTTCCCGGAGGGCTGGAAAGGGGGATTAAATTGTGTGCTTTTCGCCACAATTTGTCTCCTCATCCTCTGGTGGCAGGCGGATAAAGAAAAAATCCGTAAAAAGTTAAAAGAAAAACATGGATAAGTTGCGTAAGACAACCGGCTTATAAGGATGCAATAACGAAAAGAAAACTGAAAAATGCAAAGAAAATAAATAGAAGTCAAATTATTAGACAACTTGCAGGAAAAAACCTATTTACAAAGGAATAAAAACAGGTGTATAGTATACACGAAGGTCACAAAGGCGTGCGTTCGCATGTTCTTTGTGACCTTCTTTTATTTCATAGGAAACTTCCTCCTATGAAATAAAAGAACGCTCCGCGTGGAGCGCACTGCGGCGGAAAAGAATGATGTCGTTAAAACGACCCGCCGCAGGCGGAGAATCCTGCAAGCAGGATTCTATTGTTTTCGGATTGGAGGACAGTGTGAAAATTAAGCTCGATCGCTTACTTTTCACACAGCTATTTGTGTCGCGGGCGCCACAAAATAGCCCTTATCGCAGAACCAAATCTGAAATTTGATTCGCGATTCCTCCGACGCAAAAAGCGTCTGCGGAATGGAGAATATTATGTTTGATGTAAAGAGAGAAGTTCCCCAGGCTCCCTTATATCGGGAATCCTTTGAACATGATAACTGTGGTATCGGTGCCTGCGTCAACATCAAGGGCAGAAAGAGTCGTGAGACGGTGGAAAATGCCCTGAAAATTGTGGAAAATCTGGAGCATCGCGCCGGTAAGGATGCCGAGGGAAAAACCGGTGACGGCGTGGGTATTCTGACACAGATTCCCCATAAATTTTTTCAGAAGGTAACCAAACCCTTAGGGATTGAACTGGGTGGCGAGAGAGAATACGGTGTAGGTATGTTTTTCTTCCCCCAGGATGAACTGAAACGTA
>USSP01000371.1 GCA_900557385.1 uncultured Lachnospiraceae bacterium | reverse complement strand
CTGGGCTTATGTGACAGTTTCAGTGGTGGTTGTGATTTTGGGAAGTGTGCTTGGAACTTTAGGCATGGTAGATTACTACGGTGCCGGTGTACTCACTGTATTTATTTTTTATTTTTTCAGAGGCAGGAAATGGTGGTGTCTGGCAGGCCAGATACTTGCACTTTACTGGATAAACGTAAAAATGTTGGGCGGACTGATGTATCCAATCCGGTTATTCGGAATGGATATGGAACTCTGCCAACAGGGGCTTGCATTGCTGGCACTGATTCCTATCTGGCTGTACCGCGGACGGCAGGGATATCATAGCAAGGCATTCCAGTATATCTGCTATGCGTTTTATCCGGTACATATGCTGATACTTGTACTGCTTTTAAATTATGCAAATAAGTAACCGGCTCTATGATAATAATGCCTTATCATTGGCAAATTCTTCGCCGCTGACACGCTCAAACTGATGAAGAAGGTCTTCTACTGTAAGTTTCTTCTTCTCTTCTCCAGCAATATTCAGGATGACTTTGCCCTCATGCATCATAATCAGACGATTGCCATGGGCAATGGCATCCCGCATATTGTGTGTGACCATCATTGCCGTCAGATGATTCTCTGCAATAATCTTATCCGATATCTCCAACACCTTCGCTGCTGTCTTAGGGTCCAGCGCTGCCGTATGCTCATCCAGTAAAAGAAGCTTTGGCTTCTGAATAGATGCCATCAGCAGAGTGATTGCCTGTCTTTGCCCACCTGAGAGCAGACCAACCTTGCTGGTCAGTCTGTCTTCCAGTCCAAGATTGAGCGTTTTAAGCATCTCTCTATAAGTATCCCTCTCTGCCTTGGTAATGCCCCAGGTCAACCTTCTGGCCTTACCACGTCTGGCAGCAATCGCCATATTCTCTTCAATTGACATTGTTGTTGCAGTTCCTGTCATAGGGTCCTGAAATACACGACCAAGGTACTTTGCCCTCTTATACTCTGAAAGTCTGGTCACATCATCGCCGCCTATATAGATTCTTCCAGAATCTACCGGCCATACACCTGCCACCGCATTCAGTGTTGTGGATTTACCGGCTCCATTACCACCGATCACCGTTACGAATTCTCCCTCTTCCAGAGTCAAATTAACACCGCATAATGCCTTTTTCTCATTAATTGTTCCTGCATTAAATGTCTTATATACGTCTTCAATTCTTAACATCTCTGCCATTATTTCGCACCTGCTTTCTTTTTACTGTTTTCCTTCAGATACGGAATAGCCAGGAAAATGGCTACCACGATAGCTGAGAACAGTTTCAGGTCATCGGACGGGAATTTCAGCCATAATACAATGCTCAATACGAGATAATAGATGATCGCGCCTGCAATGACCGAGAATAATGTCCATGCAAAAGCCATTTTCTTACCGGCTGTGAGCTTGCCAAACAGAACTTCACCAATAATAACGGCTGCAAGTCCAATTACAATGGCTCCACGCCCCATATTGACATCTGCTGCGCCCTGATACTGTGCATAAAGTCCACCTGCAAGTCCTACCAGTCCATTGGAAATCATCAGTGCAAGTACTGTATGGAAGTCTGTATTGATACCCTGTGCCCTTGCCATCTGCTTGTTACATCCGGTTGCACGGATCGATGCACCAAGCTCAGTTCCAAAGAACCAGTAAATAATTGCGATCAGGATAAGTGCTGCCACGATCAGCTTTACAAAAAACAGTTCACTTCCTTCGCCGGTCACATAACGAAGCGATGCAACCAATTTATACTGCATAACATTGACTGCCTGATTGGATTTTCCCATGATTCCGAGATTCACCGAGTAAAGTCCGATCTGCGTCAGAATACTGGCCAGAATGCCCGGAATTCCAAAAAACGTATGTAAAATACCTGTCACAAATCCGGCTGCCATACCTGCCAGCAATGCGAAAAGAAGTGCCAGTGCCGGATTCATACCGCCGCGGATCAGCATAACAGCGCCCGCTCCGCCTGTCGCCAACGATCCGTCAACCGTCAAATCCGCAAAATCCAGAATGCGGAAGGTGATATAAACGCCAAGCGCCATAATTCCCCAGATGATCCCCTGCGCTACATTTCCCGGAAGTGCACGCACAAGAGACATCGGATCTAAAGCTGCTAAATACATTGTTCTT
>USSP01000370.1 GCA_900557385.1 uncultured Lachnospiraceae bacterium | reverse complement strand
AGAATGAAACCGGAAAAGCCGTCTCCCATGAGGGAGGCGGCTTTTGTGATGAGTATGTGTTGGTAAGATAACGGAAGATTATGCATCCTGTCTGGCAGACATCGTGATGTAATCACGCTCCGAACAGATGGACTTGTAAGCAGGACGGATAATTTTTCCGTTATTGGCAAGCTCCTCCAGCCGGTGGGCGCTCCAGCCCACAATACGTGCGATGGCAAAGATCGGTGTATATAACTCTAAGGGCAGATCCAGCATTTTGTATACAAAACCGGAATAGAAGTCCACGTTAATGCTGACACCCTTGTACATCTTACGTTCTTCCTCAATGATCCTGGGGGCAAGACGCTCTACCATAGCATAGAGGTTATATTCCTCAGTGAGTCCCTTTTCCTCGGAAAGCTTATGTACATATTCCTTGAAAATCACGGCACGGGGATCCGACTTGGAATAAATGGCATGACCCACACCATAAATCAGACCGGCACAGTCAAAGGCTTCCTTGTGAAGCAGCTTCCGCAGGTGATTGGAAACTTCCTCTTCATCCTGCCAGTCATGAAGCTGCTGTTTCATGTCATCAAACATTTGAACAACCTTGATATTGGCACCACCGTGACGAGGCCCTTTCAGGGAACCGATCGCCGCAGCGATGACGGAATAGGTATCCGTGAGAGAAGAGGTCATGACATGGGTTGTGAAAGAAGAGTTATTACCGCCGCCGTGCTCCATATGAAGCACCAGTGCCACATCCAGAATCTTTGCTTCCAAAGGGGTGTAACTGCTGTCCGGGCGAAGAATATGCAGGATATTTTCCGCAGTGGACAGAGAACGGTCAGGCTGGTGAATGTATAAGCTGTTGCCATCATGGTAATGACTATATGCCTGATAGCCATAAATGGACAAAAGCGGGAATAAACTGATTAACTGTAAACATTGTCTGAGTACATTGGGAAGTGAGGTATCGTCAGCACGATCATCATAAGAATACAGTGTGAGAACGCTCCTGGCCAGGGTATTCATCATATCCTTGCTGGGTGCTTTCATGATAATATCCCGGACAAAACTGGTGGGAAGAGAACGATAGCCGGTGAGCAGATCGTTAAACTGGGCAAGCTCATGTTTGGTGGGAAGCTTATCAAACAGAAGAAGATAGGCCACTTCCTCGTATCCGAAACGACCACCGGTGGTAAAACCTTCCACAAGGTCACGGACATTGTATCCACGGTAGAATAAGGAGCCATGATCCGGTACGCTTTCCCCGTTTACGATTTTGGTGGCACGAACATCAGAAATATTGGTAAGACCGGCGAGAACGCCCTTACCATTTAAATCCCGCAAGCCTCGTTTGACTTCATATTTTGTAAAAAGTTCGGAATCAATGATTCCTGCCTGTTTCGTCATATTAGCGAGCTGTAAAATTTCAGGTGTGATTTCAGAAAAGTTGTTTTTATCCAAATAGAGTCCCCCTTTCATGTTTCTAACAGAACTATGATAGCATGAGAAAATTCGACAACGCAAGAAAAAATGTTTTACTTTAGAAACTTTTAAGAAATCAAAAAGTTTACAATAGACTTTTTCTACAGATAGAATTAAAATAAAGCAGTAGTCAGAAAATCATATGGATAATAATGGAAAGAAAGGTGGAAATAACAAATGGAAAAGCAGGAAATTTTTTCTCATATTGATCATACACAATTAAAACCTTATGCCACCTGGCAGGATATCAAAAAATTATGTGATGAGGCAGTAGAATATCAGACGGCGTCGGTTTGTATTCCTCCCTGCTATATCAGTCGTGTACATGAAGCCTACGGTGACAAAATCAATATCTGTACGGTTGTCGGTTTCCCTTTAGGATACCAGACGACAGAGGCGAAGGTTGTCGAAACCAGACAGGCACTTGCAGACGGCGCTTCTGAGATTGACATGGTAATCAATATTACAGATGTGAAGAACGGTCATTTTGATAAAGTAAAGGAAGAAATCTGTGCCTTGAGAGAGGCGTGCGGAAACCATATTTTAAAGGTCATCGTGGAGACCTGCTATCTCACCCGGGAAGAGAAAATCAGGATGTGTGAGGTGGTAACAGAGGCAAAGGCAGATTTTATCAAAACCTCCACCGGATTTGGAACCGGAGGAGCTACAAGAGAGGATATTAAGCTGTTTAAAGAACATATCGGTCC
>USSP01000369.1 GCA_900557385.1 uncultured Lachnospiraceae bacterium | reverse complement strand
AGAAGCCATGCCAGGAGTTACACTGCGCTATGTCAGTCGTCCGCAGGATTTGAATCAGCCGGATCTCATCATCCTTCCCGGAACCAAAAATACCATTGGTGATTTGAAAACCATTCGGCAAAACGGCATGGAAGCTTCCATTTTAAAAGCCTATAAAAACGGGACACCGGTGTTTGGTATCTGCGGAGGCTACCAAATGCTAGGAGAAGAAATCGACGACGAAGACCACACCGAAGGTGGTGGATGCATTCGCGGCATACAGCTGCTTCCCATGCGTACACTTTTTAAAGCGGAGAAAACCAGGCTGCAGGTCAATGGCTGTTTCGGTGAATTGGAAGGAATCCTGAAACCATTATCCGGCATGAATTTTGAAGGGTATGAAATTCATATGGGAGTCAGCGAATCCCTGGACGGAGAGCTTTTACCGGTCATAGCCCGGAAGGATCACGCCTACGGCTCCTATGTACATGGACTGTTTGATGCGCCCAACGTAGCATTACGACTGGTGGAAGCTCTTGCTGCACACGCAGGAGTCTCTTACGATCCGGGAAATCAGAAAACCTATGCCCAATACAAGGAAGAACAGTATGACAATCTGGCACAAACACTACGAAGCAGCATGGATATGCAGGCAATTTATCAGATGCTGGGGCTCCGGTAAGCTCTAAAAGCGATACAGGAAAAGAGGATGATCAGGAAGATGGAATTAGAACAGCTTTCTCCCATGGAAATTGAACAACGCAGCTTTGCCATCATTGAAGAGGAACTGACAGCGCAGGGCATCTGTCTATGTCCGGAACAGGCTCCTATTATCAAGCGATGTATTCATACCACTGCAGATTTTGAATATGCCTTCAATCTTTGCTTTTCCCCGGATGCCCTGGAAAAGGCCCATGCCGCCATTTGTAAGGGTGCTTCACTGGTCACAGATACCACTATGGCACTTTCCGGCATCAACAAGCGTGCACTAGCCCAATTTGGCATCCAGACCTATAATTTTATTGCAGACCCGGATATCATAGAAAAGTCCCGGGAGACAGGTATCACCCGCTCTGCACTTTGTATGGATAAAGCGGCACAGCTTGATACCCCCATGATTTATGTCATCGGAAATGCCCCCACCGCACTCATTCGTATTTATGAGTTATATCGGGAGCAAAAAATCAAACCGGCACTGGTCATCGGCGTTCCGGTAGGCTTTGTAAATGTGGTACAGTCCAAGGAACTGATCATGGAGACGGATATGCCTTATATTATAGCAAAAGGACGAAAAGGAGGCAGTAATGTGGCAGCCGCCATTATGAATGCCCTATTATACCGGGAAAAACGCCCGGAAGTGTAAATCGTTCAAATCGGAAGACTTGCAGCCCCTTCCGATTTGAACGATAGTAAGAAGGAAAAAAGAAGAGGAGAAAGATTATGGAAAAAATGAAAAGCAACAAAAAAATTATCATCGGCATTATCGCGCTGATCGTGCTGGTAGCAGTAGCTGCTCTTGTGTATGTGAAGTTTTCCGCAAAACCGGTAGCGGGAGCAAAAGAGCTGACCATCGAAATAACGGACAACGAAGGGGCAACCACCACCTACGATGTCCACACGGATGCAGAATATCTGCGTCAGGCGATGGAAGAAACAGAAGGTCTGACCTTCGATGGAACAGAAAGTGAATATGGTCTGATGGTCGAAACCGTAAACGGTGTTACCGCCGATTACAACGCAGATGGCGCATACTGGGCGTTTTATGTAGATGGCAATTACTGCGAGTACGGTATTGATTCCCAGCCGGTACAGGATGGGGAAACCTATGCCATTGTTTACACCGTGTATTAGGAACAACGTATGTCGGAAACTGCTTTTCCCAAGAAAAAAATAACCGTACAGGATATTGCCCTGATCGGCATGATGATCGCCACCATTGAAGTTGCCAAAAATGCACTGGCTTTTTTACCAAATGTGGAACTGGTGACCCTTTTATTTATTCTTTACACCCTGACCTTTGGATGGAAAGTGCTTCTGGTAGTACCGGCTTTTATTTTACTGGAAGGCTGCATTTACGGCTTCGGTTTGTGGTGGATCATGTACTTATACGTGTGGCCTTTACTGGTATTTCTCACCTGGCTCTTCCGTAAAGAAGAATCGGTCTGGTTCTGGTGCATATTGTCCGGTGCCTTTGGACTGGCCT
>USSP01000368.1 GCA_900557385.1 uncultured Lachnospiraceae bacterium | reverse complement strand
ATTAGAATTCTCGGAAGATGTTGAAAAGAAAATCGGAGTGATGATTTCCAGAACATTCAGCGGTGCTACAATCGCGATGGGCTGTGCGAATGATTTTCCCCAGCCCTTCAACCCTTTGGCTCGGATACCTGCTGCCTCGATGAGAATAATACTCATAATTGCCAGTGCAGCAGTTACGTTTACATCCTTTGTGGGGGGCTTCATGCCGAAATAACCGATTAAGTTTGCAAAGCCTATGTATACCAGAACCGTGGTCAGGTAGGGGACATATTTTTTGCCCTCTTCTCCGATCATGTTCTCCACCATGTCACTCAGCTTGGTCACCACAAACTCGGCAAATGCCTGTCGTTTCGTGATATTCTGTGTCTTTAAATCATGGGTAAGCCACAGGGATAACAGCAGCAGTGCCGCCATGATAATCCAGGTCACAACCACAGACTCCGAGATGGGGATTCCACCAAAGATGGGGATGGTAAACACGGTTTCGACGTTCAGCTCTTCTATGAGAGCATCACCCATATTTCCCATTTGAACACTTCCTTTCTTTTTCTTTATTCTATAAGTACAAACAGCATAAAGCTGATGACTCCCGATCCATTAAACCATAACACCGGAATCTTCTTTGTTTTCCTCGATGCGCTCGTTCATCTTCACGAAAGGCTTTCCGCAGATCAGACCGATTACTACAGAAACCGGGATATAGAGCGCCAGCTTGCCCAGGCACTCCCAGTAGTAGTTATCGTACATCCCCGCTACGCACTCACGCATGGCATCCATGGCATAGGGGAAAGGCAGGAATTTGTAAATATCCTGATAAATCTGTGGCAGCGTCTGTACCGGGAAGGTACCACCGGCACCAGCCACCTGGATAACCATAATCACAACCGCCAGTGCTTCACCGATGTTGCCAAAGGCTACCGTAAGAGAATAAATCAATATAGTAAACACAAAGCTTGCCATGGAAGCTGCCAGCCAGAATTTAAAGGGATGCAGGCACTGGATCCCCACATAATACAAATCTCCCAGCACTGTCAACAGCGCCTGTGCCTGACCAATAAGGAAAAAGGTCAGATAACGTCCCACATAGGACTCAACCGGTTTAACCGTTCCCACTCCGGGAAGGGGTTTCACTCCCACATGGATGATTGCCACCAGAATCAGGGAACCTACCCAGATGGCAAGCACCGAATAAAAAGGCGACATTGCCGAACCATAATAGTCGATGGGATAAATAGCTTCTGTTTCAATCTCCACCGGTGCGGACATAAAGTTTCCAATGGTATCCGGATCAGTACTCAGTAGTTCCATCAAGACCTGATAACCCTCTCCGTCTCTGAGTTCCGTCAAGGTATCGACAGTATCCTGTAACTGGGATTTCATATCCGTAATCAAATCCTTGGTTTCATGGAGATTGATGCCCATGGTTTCAATACTGGCATTGAACTGGTCTAAATCCTCCTGCATATCCGCATAAGTGGAAGACACGGATTTTAACAGGCTCTGCATGCTGCTTAAGGATGCGGAAAGAGACTGGGCAATTCCCAGCTTTCCTACGATGCCGCTATTTAAGGCACCCTGTGCCTGGGAAATAGCACTTTGTCCGTTTTTGATGGCATCTTCTGCCGTGGTGGATTCTCCCGCTGCATCCGATGTAGCAGAAACAGAATCCGTAATCGTGATAAAGGAATCCACCAGTGTTTCAAAGCTCTCCACTTCCGTCATCACGCTGGTTAACTTTTCAATCAATACATCCACCATGGAACCGGCATCGGTAATGCCTAACTCCGCTGCTCCGTCAGACTTCATGATTGTTCCGGATACCTTCGTCAAGGTTTCTGCCAAGGTACTGATAAAAGTCGCATTGACCTGACGCTGTACCGCCGTTTTAGCCTTACCGGTAATCTTCGGTGCAATGGCATTTTTCTTTTCATTCTCATAATAGATAATTTCGGGATGCTCGATATCCTGGGTCAGCACACTGACAAAACCTTCCGTAAAGTTCTCCGGGATAACCAGTGCCGCATAATATTCACCACTGTAAACACCGTCAATGGCTTCCTGGGATGTATCCGTAAACACCCAGCCAATGGTGGTATTGGACTGCAAAGCTTCTACCACAGAATCCCCCATATTAAAGTAGGCATCCTCAATATTGGCTCCTACATCATCGGAAGCCACAGCCACCTTCAAGCGGG
>USSP01000367.1 GCA_900557385.1 uncultured Lachnospiraceae bacterium | reverse complement strand
TGGTTATATCGGCAGCCATACAGTTGTGGAACTGCAGAATGCCGGATATGATGTAGTCGTACTGGATAATTTAAGCAACTCCAGCGAGAAATCCTTAGAAAGAGTAGAACAGATTACTGGAAAAAAGGTGCCTTTCTACAAGGCGGATATTCTTGACCGCGAGGCGTTGGAAGAAATCTTTTCCAAGGAGCAGTTCGATTGCTGCATTCATTTTGCAGGATTGAAAGCAGTAGGTGAGTCTGTTCAGAAGCCCTGGGAATACTATAACAATAATATTACAGGAACACTGACACTGGTGGATGTTATGCGCAAGCATCATTGCAAAAACATGATATTCTCTTCATCTGCTACGGTGTACGGAGATCCGGCTATCATTCCCATCACAGAGGAATGCCCGAAGGGACAGTGCACCAATCCCTATGGTTGGACGAAATCCATGCTGGAGCAGATCCTGATGGATATTCAAAAGGCAGATCCGGAATGGAATGTAGTATTACTGCGCTACTTTAATCCCATCGGCGCTCATAAAAGTGGCCTGATTGGAGAAAATCCCAACGGAATTCCCAATAATCTAATGCCTTATATTACCCAGGTCGCAGTAGGCAAGCTGAAAGAACTGGGTGTATTTGGAAACGATTATGATACCCACGACGGAACCGGTGTGCGCGATTACATTCATGTAGTTGATCTGGCAATCGGACATGTGAAGGCCTTAAAGAAAATCCAGGATAAATCCGGACTCTCCATCTATAATCTGGGAACTGGAACAGGCTACAGCGTTCTGGACATCGTAAAGAATTTTGAAGAAGCCACCGGAGTGAATATTCCTTACACTATTAAACCCCGGAGAGCTGGAGATATTGCAACATGCTATTCGGATGCGTCTAAGGCGAAGAAAGAACTGGGCTGGGAAGCACAGTATGGTATTAAGGATATGTGTGCGGATTCCTGGAACTGGCAGAGCCATAATCCCAACGGATATGAGGACTAGACCGGTGAAGGCAAACAACATACATGCGGTTATTTTTGATATGGATGGCGTTCTGTTTGATACAGAACGCCTTTGTGGTGATTGCTGGATGGCTTTTGCGGATGAGACCGGAGCCGACAGAAAGCTGATACAAAAAGCTTTTTTGGCCTGTGTTGGGCGAAATGCCAATGATTGTGTCAAGGTGGTTGAGGAAATCCTGGGCAAGGATTTTCCCTATCAGGAATACCGGAAAAAGACAGAAATGCTGATGCTTGAGACGATGGAACGAGATGGAATGCCTATGAAGCCGGGTGTCCGGGAAATCCTGGAATGGCTGAAGAAGCATGGATACCGGATCGCTATGGCATCTTCAAGCAGTCAGAAATCCGTGCGTCACCATCTGGAACGGGCAGAAATTCTGGACTATTTTGAAACGCTTACCACAGGGGATATGGTGAAACATTCCAAGCCGCAGCCGGATATTTATCAGAAAGCATGCGAAAGCATTGGACAGAAACCGGAGAACTGTTATGCCATTGAGGATTCCCCGAATGGGATCCGCTCGGCATACAGCGCAGGAATGAAAGTTATTATGGTACCGGATTTACAGCAGCCGGATGAAGAAATACAGGGCAAGATCTGCGGAAAATGTGATTCGCTGCTGGATGTGATTGCCTGGTTAGACAGGGAGAAGGAAAAAGATGATTCACATTGCAATCTGTGATGACAGTATTGTAGACAGAAAGATTCTGGAAAGAATTCTGGTTGCTATGTTCCGGGTACATAATCTGGAGATTACGGTAGATCATTTCAGTTCCGGAGAAGAATTTTTGACTCAGCATCAGCCCGGAAAGTATGCCATCCTGTTTCTGGATATTATGATGGGCGAGTTAAATGGCATCGAAACCGGTAAAAGAATACGGAAAATTGATACGGAACTGGAAATTATTTATTGTTCCTCCAGCATGGATTTTACATTGGCAAGCTATGAAGTGTTTGCCTTTGGATATCTGGTAAAGCCGTTTGATGCCACAAAGATCAGTGCATTAATTGATTATTTCCTACAGAAAAAGCCGGCCTATCAGACACGATACATTAAGGTGCGTTCCAACTATAAAGAATATGTGATTCATTATAAGGATATTCTTTATGTAGAATCCTCAGATAAGCGTGTGTTGTTTCACACGGTGAATCAAGGCATTATTCCTCTTTATGAGAAGCTTTCGGAGATTCAGAAAAAGTATCACCTAAACT
>USSP01000366.1 GCA_900557385.1 uncultured Lachnospiraceae bacterium | reverse complement strand
CACGATATGCTACCGCATGCTTGGATAAGTCATCATAAACGATGAGCACATCTTTGCCCTGATGCATGAAATACTCTGCCAGTGCTGTTCCGGAATAGGGGGCAATATACTGTAACGGTGCCGGATCTGACGCTGTGGAAGATACCACGATGGTATAGGAAAGGGCATCGTTTGCTTTTAAGGTATTGACCAGTTTGGCAACTGTAGATGCCTTCTGCCCAATTGCTACATAAATACAAATTACATCTTTGCCACGCTGGTTGATAATGGTATCCATGGCAATGGAGGTTTTACCGGTCTGTCGGTCACCGATGATTAACTCACGCTGCCCACGTCCGATCGGGAACATGGAATCAATGGCCAGAATACCGGTTTCCATAGGTACGGACACAGATTTCCGGTCTACGATACCCGGTGCCTGCGCCTCAACCGGATAATAATCTACGGAAGGAATATCTCCCTGTCCATCCAGGGGTGCCCCCAGAGCATCAATGACTCTGCCGCAGAAAGCATCACCTACCGGAATACCGGCACGTTTTCCGGTTCTGGCTACACGGGAGCCTTCTGTAATTTCCACATCTCGTCCAAAGAGGATGACACCGATTTCATTCCGGCGGATATCCTGTACCATGCCCTTAATACCGGAGTCAAAAAGTACAATTTCTCCGTACATGGCATGGTCAATGCCATCGATGTTGGCAATACCGTCAGCTACGGATTTTACCACACCGATTTCCATTCCTTTGGCTTCCAAGTCAAAGTTTTCAATTTCTGTTTTCAGAATGGAAATGATTCCATCGGTAGAGGTGGAGTTTTTGATTGTCTCCATTTTCTGCTCAAACTGCTTCATTCGACCCTTGGTACTCCAGTCGAATTCCTCACCGCCGGCACGGATTACGAAACCATCGCCCAAAGAAGCATCTTCTACCAGTTCTAAGTCCATATCCTCTCTGCCGAACTTCCGCATCAGGAAATTGCGGATACCCATCAGCTGCTCTTCTGTGGGTTTCTTGACATAAGCAAGAGTGGCATGGAATTCCTCGGCTGACTGGGGTGTGAGTTCATAATACGCCCTGGCAATCTCCGGAAACAGTTCCACTTCGTTGTTATCACATAATACCTTCAGAAAGTCCCTGATCTCTTTCGGGAAAATCTTGTCAATGACATTGTGTTTTTTCTCCAGAGATACCGCAGGATTTGCCAGATCATCCATAATCTGTTCAACGGCTTTGAAAATATCTGCGGTCTGCTGGATCAGGTCTTTCTGGATTTTGAGTTCATGCAGCTCTACTGCATATTTCTTACAATTTTCAGTCAACCTGTTCACCTGCTTTTCTCAAAAATTCATCGTAAAGGTCACGATCACTCTGGGAAGGAGTCTTTTCACCCACAACCTTGGCAGTTGCATTTACTACCATATCGGCAATCTCAGCCTGTGCACTTTTTAAGATCTTGGTCTTCTCTGTCTCAGCTGCGTTCTTGGCATCCTTTAAGATACCCTCTGCTTTCTCGTCAGCCTCACCCACGATACGGTTGTACTCCGCAGTCGCTTTCTGTCTTGCTTCTGTCACAGCCTTGGCTTTTTCCTCTTCTACTGTCTTCATGGACTCTTCGTACTGTGCCTTCAGACCTTCTGCTTCCTTTTGTTTCTCTCCGGCGATGGTAAACTGCTCGTCTGCCTCCTCCTGACGTTTTGCAATGATTGCATTGATCCGTCCAAACAGAAACTTTTTCATCAGGAAATACAGGATCAGCAGGTTGACAATAGTCCATACTAAATTTAAGTCAAATTTAAGCACCTATCACACCTGCCTTCCATTATCCTAACATCATGATGATCAGTAACGCGATAACGAAACCATAAATAGCGGTTGCCTCGGCAAGTGCACATCCTAACAGTAAAACCTTGGTTACCTTGCTCTCTGCTTCCGGCTGTCTTGCTACAGCATCTGCTGCGTGGGAGGTTGCGATACCGATACCGATACCTGCTCCTGCACCTGTTAATACTGCGATACCTGCTCCAATTGCTAATAACATATCCATAGTGTTTTTCTCCTTTTTCTACTGAAATTTTTACTCGATTGCTTCTTTGATAAATAGTGAAGTTAAAAATACAAATACGTAAGCCTGAATTAATCCGTCAAATAAATCAAAGTATAAACTGAACGGAATAGGCAGTACCGCCGGAAGGATATTCTCAATCAATTTCATGATGACAAATGCTC
>USSP01000365.1 GCA_900557385.1 uncultured Lachnospiraceae bacterium | reverse complement strand
CCAAGCACCAGCTGCATGAGGTGAATTGGCTGCCGGCGGATGAGGCATTGCTGACTGCCGTTGAAAGGGAGATGTAAAATCATCCCGGCGGGATAAGCTGATGCACTCCGCCGGGATGATTTCGTTAAAACTTGCAAGCGACCTATGCCTATGATACCAATGAAGGAATACTGTAATGAAAATTGCTGTGAAAAACAAATCATAATTTACAAAAATGTTGGAAGCAACCATAGATTTACAAAATGTAAAGTGCTTGCGGTTTACTTTTGTTGCAAATCTATTTAAAATTGGAGGCACAAACCGAAATGAATTTACCAGAAAAGCTTACATATTTAAGAAAGCAAAAGGGATTGACCCAGTCAGATTTGGCAGAAACCTTGGATGTGTCACGCCAGGCTATCTCCAGGTGGGAGGTTGGTACTGCGGCTCCAAGTACGGATAATTTGAAGATGCTTAGTAATCTGTATGGAGTATCGGTCGATTACCTCTTGAATGACAATGCCGACGATGTGAGCATAGATTCAGAAAATCACCGCTTGTGTCAGGAAGATGCTGGAAAGAAAACAGCGATAAGACCCAAAGAAATTTTGATTGGTTTTCTCATCGCAGCGGCAGTGAGCTTTGTGGTGTTGCTTTTCATTTTAATAGGCTCATGGAGAAAAACGGCACCAACGAATATCCTCCCGGTGGACGAAATGGACACGGTAGCAGAAGATAATTATCAAGCAGAAACATTTCTGCTTGAATAACAATGTGCCAAGGGGGATGAGCAAAATGCAGATAAGGGGAAGAAGTATTTTGTTAGTAGACTTGCGAATGAAAGGAAAAATATTATGAAGAAGGTATTACCTTTTGCGTTGGTGCTTGTACTGCTATTCTTTATGTGCATTTTTGTGTTTGCATCGGAAGCGCCTGCCGGTGAAGATACTGTGTATTATGGAAAGTCTGAAATCTCTGAGTTAAATCAGATTCCTTGCGCTACCGCAGAAAATCCTGACAAGAATATAGCAATGGAAGAAGACGAGGATACTGTATACTATGGTATCAATGAACTGAATCCGGAAGACTTTATTTACATAGCTCCTGCAACGGTGCAAAGAGCTCGTGCGAGCTATACACGTTTAGAGTTTCCTGGCGCAGTATATAATAGCGTATACAGCGATTTTGTTGAGAATGTTATTACAGCAGGGGCTTCTGCAACATTGGACGTAAATACCTGCGTGTGGGCACCGGAATCTAATGATTTGGAAATTGGCATCTACAACTGGACAACTGCTGAGAACTGGTATGTAGTGAGATCCGGCGGTCAAGTATACAATTATTTTATAAACTTCACGAACCTTACTGCCGGTTCCTATAGCGTATATATCCGTAACCGTGGCACGAGTTCTTTGACAACGGGTTATCTGCTGTATAATCTAAGATGATGGTATGAGAGCTGCAATTCTGGGTGAGGGAAGAACGCAAAACGCAGAACAGAAAGAAATTTTCGTTTCATAGAAGGCCCCGGCAAGTATTTGACGCTTGCCGGGGCCATGGTTTTTATGAAAGGCAAAGTGTGCCATGGTTACCCATGCACTGGTTTGGAATGCCGGTATATTGCACAGAAGCAGAACCTAAAAATAGGTCAAAAAGATGAATGCTCACTGGGGCGTATGATTTTTATTGCCTGTCCGACAGAAAGGTGCTAAGTTAATGGCATGAAACCGGGAATGTCATTGTGGCAGAACCGAAAATAATGCAGCGTGAAAAATATATAAGGATATACAAAACGAAAAGCATAAAGGAGCAGACTATGACATTAGAAAAACAGGATGCGGAACTTTTTTATCAGCTGTGGTTTCCGCTTTTGGACTATGTAAATAAAAAATACAAAATTTGTCCCAAAATAAAGGAAATCAATCGAAGTCAGGGTATTGCATCCTCCGATGCTAAGGCAATTTCCAATTATGTGTGGTCCCACACAGAGGTTCTCAAGGAATACCTTTCCGAAGCACAACTGCCGGAGGAGCAGGCGCAGATCGTGGCAGGATGGGAACGGTGCAAGCCGGGAAAGTACATTATGGAGCGGCATCTGAAAAAGGGTACCGTGTTCATTTCAGAGGAAGACCAAAGGGTTTATATGGTAAAGGGCTGTTTTCTACCTGGGAGGAGATGATGGGGAAAGGACCGCTGCTTCTGGATACTGTACTGATTCCGTTCCGGGACAGTATTATTTCCGCAATGGTTCTCATTACCTCAGATATGAGGAAC
Source organism: uncultured Lachnospiraceae bacterium (assembly GCA_900557385.1). Taxonomy (GTDB): domain Bacteria; phylum Bacillota; class Clostridia; order Lachnospirales; family Lachnospiraceae; genus UMGS2037. The sequence goes on along the minus strand of USSP01000365.1, from coordinate 17 downwards.
TGCTGGATGAAACAGCA
>USSP01000364.1 GCA_900557385.1 uncultured Lachnospiraceae bacterium | reverse complement strand
TTGGGTATTGCCAATACCGAGGACAATAACCTGAATATCCGGGAGACTCCTTCCACGGAGGGCAAGTTGGTGGGAAAGCTGCCCAGATATGCAGCCTGTGAGGTGTTAAAAATCGAAAATGGGTGGGCACATATCACTTCCGGAAAAGTAGAAGGGTATGTAAGTATGGATTATCTTGCTACCGGCATGGAAGCAAAGAAGCTGGCGGCACAGAAACTGACCCTGATGGCAACGGTCACCTGTGATGCCCTGCGAGTGCGGGAAGAACCCAACACCGATGCCCCGGTAATTACCCAGATTCCCAATGGGGAACAGTTGGAAGTCGCGGAGGAAGAAGGCGAGTGGGTTCGTGTCTATCTGGACGATGAAGAGGTCTATGTAGCAGCGGCGTATGTGAAAGTGGAAGAAAAATTGGAAGAGGCCATTACAATGACCGAACTTTTATATGGACAGGGCGTATCGGATGTGCGGGTAGATTTGGTGCAATATGCGAAACAGTTCCTGGGAAATCCCTATGTATGGGGTGGTACCAGTCTTACCAAAGGTGCGGATTGTTCCGGTTTCGTCTTAAGTATTTTCAAAAAATACGGTTATAATCTGCCCCATTCCTCTGTAGCCCAGGGAAATTCGGGAAGGAAAATCAATATGAGTGAGTTAAAGCCGGGAGATCTGGTCCTTTATGGAAAGAACGGTTCCATCAATCATGTGGCAATTTATATCGGCAACGGACAGGTAATCCATGCCAGCTCTCCGAAGACAGGAATCAAGATTTCCAGCTATAATTACCGGACTCCGGTGAAAGCCGTACGGGTGATTAACGATTAAGTACGCCATGTAATCACGAAGCAGATGGGAAAGATGGGAAAGTGTTAAATTTCGGGGTTTACACAAGCCCTGGGATGTGTTATATTGTTCAAGTATGGTTATAAATGCCGATACCCAGTGGATGGACAACTCCAACCTTTCGCCTGGTATCCGGTGCAAATGATTATTATTAGGAGGAAACAACAATGATTTCTAAGGAAAAGAAAACCGCAATTATCAAAGAGTATGCAAGAACAGAGGGAGACACCGGTTCACCGGAAGTACAGGTAGCTGTACTGACAGCCAGAATCCAGGAGCTCACCGAGCATATGAAACAGAACCCCAAGGATCATCACTCCCAGAGAGGTCTGCTGATGATGGTAGGTCAGAGACGTGGCTTACTTGCTTATCTGAAAAAGACAGACATTGAGAGATATCGTGCACTGATCGAAAAATTAGGTTTAAGAAAGTAAGAAAAAGAAAGGGCGGTACGGAGTCCGATGGACTCCCCGCCTTTTTGTGCGTGGAAAGAGGTAGAACGAATGTATAAGAGTTACACAATGGAGTTAGCCGGACGTACTCTGAAGGTAGATATTAACAGAGTCGGCAAACAGGCAAACGGCTGTGCATTCATGCAGTATGGTGATACCACCGTTCTGTGTACAGCAACCGCATCTGAGAAACCCAGGGATGGAATTGATTTCTTCCCTTTAAGTGTGGAGTACGAAGAGAAGTTATACGCCGTAGGTAAGATCCCCGGTGGATTTAACAAAAGAGAAGGCAAGGCCAGTGAGAACGCTGTTCTGACCAGCCGTGTAATCGACCGTCCCATGCGTCCCTTATTCCCCAAGGATTACCGTAATGATGTAACCCTGGATTGTATGGTAATGGCAGTAGATCCTGCATGCCGTCCTGAACTGGTAGGTATGCTGGGTGCTTCTATTGCAACCTGCATTTCTGATATTCCCTTTGATGGTCCCTGTGCAATGACCCAGGTTGGCATGATCGATGGCGAATTCATCATCAATCCTTCTCAGGAGCAGTGGGCAAAAGGCAATCTGAAACTGACTGTGGCTTCTACTGCCCAGAAAGTAATCATGATCGAGGCCGGTGCAAAGGAAGTTCCGGAGCAGACCATGATCGATGCGATCTTCAAGGCACATGAAGTAAACCAGGAGATCATCAAGTTCATCGACCGCATCGTTGCTGAGTGCGGCAAGGAGAAGCACACTTACGAGAGCTGCGCGATCCCGGATGAGCTGTTTGCTGCGATCAAAGAGATCGTTCCGCCTGCTGAGATGGAAGAGGCTGTCTTCACAGATGAAAAACAGAAGCGTGAGGAGAACATCCGCCAGATCACAGAGCGTCTCGAAGAGGCATTTGCTGAGAATGAAGAGTGGCTTCCGCTGATCGGACAGGCTGTCTACCAGTATCAGAAGAAGACCGTAAGAAAGATGATCTTAAAAGATCGTAAGAGA
>USSP01000363.1 GCA_900557385.1 uncultured Lachnospiraceae bacterium | reverse complement strand
ATGGCTGTACGATGATTACGGCACTAAAAACGGTACTGCCTGCCCGGCAGAAAATGAAAGAGATGCAGGAGCGTACCATCCGCCGGTTGGTGACACCACAGCAGGTGCAGGCACTTTACGGGCAGTATGTGCGGAAACACCAGACGGCAAAAGCGCGGTTGGTACGGGAACTGGAGGAGAACGAAACGCTTTCCTACACCTGGGTAACGGGGCAATTACAGATTTCCCTGCCCACGATCCGCAGTTTAGAACGGGAGCAGGTACTCCGGGTGGAGGTGACCAGCAGATTACGGAATCCGGTGGAGGCTGTTCATACAATGCCCGCAGAGCGTAAGGCGTTAAGCCCGGCACAGCAGCAGATCGTGGATAAGGTGCTGGCAGACTTTGATGACGGGCATCCTGACACCTATCTCATTCACGGCATCACCGGAAGTGGTAAGACAGAGGTTTACATGGGGCTGATTGAGGAAATCCTGAAAAGAGGAAAGCAGGCAATCGTGCTGATCCCGGAAATCGCCTTGACTTATCAGACACTGTCCCGTTTTTACAGCCGGTTTGGCGACCGGGTGTCGGTGATGAATTCGACCCTTTCCGCCGGAGAAAAATATGACCAGTGTGAGCGTGCCAGAAGGGGAGAACTGGATGTGATCATCGGCCCTCGTTCTGCCCTGTTTACGCCCTTTCCCAATCTGGGACTGATCATTATAGATGAAGAGCATGAGACGAGCTACAAAAGTGAGACGATGCCCCGGTACCATGCCAGGGAAACCGCAGTGGAACTGGCACGGATGTGTGGTGCCGGCGTAGTGCTTGGCTCTGCCACGCCTTCCCTGGAATCCTATTATCGGGCCCAAAACGGAACTTACCAGCTTTTTACTTTAAAAGAACGGCTGACGGGAGGCACACTGCCCACGGTTCATATTGTGGATTTACGGGAAGAACTGCGGGAGGGAAACCGGTCGATTTTCAGCAGGCAGTTACAGCAACAGATGGAAGAGCGACTGGAGAAAAAGGAACAGATGATGCTGTTCTTAAATCGCCGTGGTTACGCCGGATTTATTTCCTGCCGTTCCTGTGGACTGGTATTAAAATGTCCCCACTGTGATGTGTCTCTGTCAGAGCATCGGGGAGGAATCCTCAAATGTCATTATTGCGGCTATGAACAGCCGGCGGTGCGGAAATGCCCGAAGTGCGGTTCCCCCTATATCGCCGGTTTCAAGGCAGGTACCCAGCAGATTGAGGAACAATTGAAAATCCGTTATCCCGGTGCGAGAGTCCTTCGTATGGATGCGGATACTACCCGCACCAAGGAAAGCTACGAGAAAATTCTGTCTGCCTTTGCCAGACAAGAAGCGGATATCCTGTTGGGAACCCAGATGATTGTGAAGGGGCATGATTTTCCTAAGGTAACGTTAGTTGGTGTGTTGGCGGCGGATATGTCTCTGTTTGCGGCAGATTACCGTGCAGGAGAGCGTACCTTCCAGCTTCTCACCCAGGCGGCGGGGCGTGCAGGACGGGGAGAATTGCCGGGAGAAGTAGTGATTCAGACCTACCAGCCGGAGCATTACAGCATCGTCCATGCCGCAAATCAGGACTATGAGGGCTTTTACGAGGAAGAAATTTTGTATCGGGATCTGATGATGTATCCGCCGATAGCACATCTGATGGCAGTGATGCTTACCGACCGCAGTGAAAAAAGTGGAAAAGAATCCGTAGAAATACTGGCAACACTTGTCAAAACCGCATTTTCCGGTCATAATATGATATTGGTGGGTCCTTCTGAGGCAACCATCGGAAAAGTAAATGATCTGTATCGTTTTGTGTTTTATATAAAAAGCCGACAGATAGAAACGCTTGCACAGATCAGAGAGAAAATTGAGGCCTGGCAGGAAGAAAATCCTTCTCCCGGTCGAAGCCTTCAATTTGATTTAGATCCCATGCATGTATATTAGCATCGCGGTATGTGACAGAGAAAGGAAAAAGACATGGCAATCAGAACAATCAGAGAAATGGGTGATGCCGTATTGGAAAAGCCCTGTAAAGAAGTAAAAGAAATGACAGAACGTACCAGTCAGTTAATCGACGACATGATTGAGACGTTGTATGATGCAAACGGTGTGGGGCTGGCAGCTCCCCAGGTGGGAATTTTAAAAAGAATTGTTGTGATCGATACCACCGGACAGGATTTGATCGTTTTGATCAATCCACGGATTATCGAGAGTGACGGAGAGCAGACCGGTTATGAAGGATGCTTAAGTATCCCCGGCAAAAGTGGTATCGTGACCCGTCCCA
>USSP01000362.1 GCA_900557385.1 uncultured Lachnospiraceae bacterium | reverse complement strand
GCAAACGCGAATGTCACGATTTTCAGGCATCCTGCATCCCCTCCTCTTTCAACAGGCGGACCGCCAGCGGCGGCTCCACCTTGGGTGCACGGGGATCTAGCAGCCAGGTTTTGGCTTTATGGGTCGGTGTCACCTCAAAGAAAGGCGGCTCCTGTACATAGTCAATCTTTAAGGCTCTGGGATTACGGGGTGCAAAGGCATCTCCCACCACTTCCTTAAATAAGTTGGGCGGTGTCCCTTTGATGGTAAAAAGATCCTCACCCTTTTCCCCCAACTGGGGCAGGGAAGAAAGCAAAGCCCAGGTGTAAGGATGTCTGGGATCATAAAAGATTTCTTCAGCCTTTCCAATCTCTACAAAATTCCCTGCATACATTACCGCTACACGGTCTGCAATATTGGCAACCACGCCCAGATCATGGGTAATAAACACGATAGTGAGCTGGTATTTCTCCTTTAATTCTTTTAACAGGTTGATAATCTGTGCCTGAATGGTCACATCCAACGCGGTGGTCGGCTCATCACAGATGAGAATTTTCGGTTTACATGCCAGAGCAATGGCGATAACCACACGCTGGCGCATACCACCGGAAAACTCATGAGGATACTGTTTCACTCTACGCTCTCCGTCCTGGATTCCTACATCCTCCAGATACTGGAGTACCTTCTGCCCAACAGCTTCTTTCCCTTTTACATCCGGCTGGTGCAGACGGATCGCCTCTGCGATCTGCTCTCCAATCGTCTTCAGCGGGTTTAAAGAAGTCATCGGATCCTGCATGATCATGGCAATTTCACCGCCACGAATCTTCTTCCATTCTTTTTCCTTTTTCAGTTTGGTCAAATCCTTTCCTTCATAAAGGATCTCCCCAGAAGGAATAAAACCATTGGCATCCAGAAGTCCCATAAAGGTTTTGGTAAATACGGATTTTCCGGAACCGGATTCGCCTACGATGGCAATGCTTTCACCACGGTAAATATCCAGGGAAACATCGCGGATCGCGTGAAGTACCTTTCCACGCAAGGTGAACTTTACATCTAAGTCCTTAACGGACAAAATTACATCATTTTCCATGGATGGCACCTCCTATCGATGATTTTTCGGGTCTGCTGCATCCGAAAATGCATTACCCACAATGTAGAACGCGATGGTTACAATAGAAGTTACCACGGTAGGGAAAATCAACTGGTAACGCTGGGATGCATTCATCATAACAGCTCGTCCATCGTTAATCAGAGTACCCAGGCTGGCTGTGGTAGCCGGAAGTCCCAGACCGATATAAGTGATAAACACCTCACTGCCGATGGCTCCGGGAATTGCCAGTGCCATACGCAGCATAATGACGGAAATCAAATAGGGCAGCAGGTTCTTCATCACCAAGCGATAGGTGGGGGTGCCCAGACAACGGGACACCAGATTGTAATCTCTGTCACGGATCACCAGTATCTGATTTCGCACGAAACGCGCCATGCCAATCCAGCCGGTTACCGTCATTGCCAGAATCAGGGTTTCCACGCTGGGCTTTAATATGTAGGAAACCAGAATCAATACGATGGTCTGCGGAATATTATCCAATACGTTATAAAGTTCGGTAAAGAAGAAGTCCAGCTTCCGCACATAGCCCCAGAGCACGCCCATGGTGATTCCCACCACTGCCTCAATCATAGCCACGCAGAAACCGATAAACAGGGAGGTTCTGGTTCCTGCCCAGATACGTGCCCACAAATCCTGACCGATATTGTTGGTACCAAACCAGAAGGTGGAATTGGGCTGTACATTTCGTAACGGAATTCCTCTCTTGGCATCATTGTTGACCACGTTGGGGTCAAACTGTCCAGGCAGATAAGGCTGGATAAAGGTAAAGAGAATCAGTGCCAGCATGATGAATAACATTACAACCGCACCTTTATTTTTGAAAAACATGCGAACGGTAGAGCCCCAATAGGAGTAGTTGCTGTATCCGATTTTCTCCCCTGCCTTTTCATCATAGTCTGCAAAGGAAAAAGCTTCCTCCTGGGTCATATTATGTTCGTCCAGTGCTGCCTTTAATTTTGCCTCGGCAGCCTGTTCAAGCTCACGGGAAAGATTGTCCTGTAAAGAATGCATTATCGTTTACTCTCCTTTCCACTCAGGCTGATTCTGGGGTCAAGTACCGTCATAAGAATATCACCCAGTAATAATCCAATGATACCGACGGTTGCGTAAAGCAGTACAATCGCCTGTACCATATTATTGTCGTTTCCTTTGATTACAGTAACTAAAAGTCCGCCCATTCCCGGAATACTGTACAGGGATTCCAC
>USSP01000361.1 GCA_900557385.1 uncultured Lachnospiraceae bacterium | reverse complement strand
TTTTCCGGATACATTTTAAGATTTCTGCACCCGGCTCCCCATAAGGCAGATATTCCGTATAAGGCTGAAAAGCATTATCTTTGATCGAAACTCCGGCAATTGCTGCCGCCCACATGCATCCAAGGGCATATCTCCCATAAAGATAATGCATATGGAAACCGTCACGACAGATCGAACGGTCTCCTTCTTCCTGAAAATAAGGTGTTTTGCGAAGCTTCTGAATCATTTCTCCGCAGGGGATCAGCTGCAACTGATATTTTCCGGCCATAGCAGTATAGGCACTTTGCAGCCTGTCAAACATTTCCTGTTGATCCCTGTTATATCTGGCAAAGCTTTCATGGTCACTGGACTTCTCATACGCCCAGGTTTCATGGAGAAATAACCTGGCCTCAGGTGCATTTTCCCGAAAATAAGCCACTATTTTCCCAAGAAAAGGTTCATAGGTATCCAGCCAGCCGCTGTCATGGCTTGCCTGCTGCGTAACGATGACATCCCATTTTGCCTCTTTCAGCACTTCCTTTACGGTTACTCGCCTGTCGGTTTTGGTTCCGTTAAACTGGAACTGATACTCTCTTGCGTTTTTCTCTATATTGCGCCAGTGCTTCTCCAAAGAGCAGCCGCCGATATACAGATTAACCACCTGGTTCTCAACACCTGCTATCTCCAAAATCTGATGCAGATAATAAGTCGCATCCTCTGAAAAGCTGTTCCCCACTGCCAGTATTCTTAGCATGATCTTCCCTCCGTGAAAAATTATAGATACTCAAATATTCCTTGTATTGCATCTGCAATATTCATCTTATCTTCCAGCCTGATTCTATCTTTTTGTAACCTCGCACGGACAAATCGAGCAAAGCAAGCTTCTCACACTGTACATAACCTTCCACTTCCGTTGTTGAAATTAAAATATGCAACGGTTCCTTCACAAAATCACTCAATATAGGGCAAGCAATTATTTCACCGGAAGTATTAAACAATCTTTGCTCACTATCAGCACCGGATACATCACACTGACCGCAGCCGGCAGACAACGTGCAGAAGATGTATTAGAACGGCATACGCTGCTATTTCCATTCCACCTCTATACTGTGGAGCATAGTCGTGTTCTGCCAGCCGCCCGTTCCCGGCGTTCCCGTATGCCAGACTAAAATTCCACCCTCCTGATTTCCCGATACTTCCGTCTCCAACCGCAACTCATGTGCATAACCTTTTTCCATCTGGCAAACAGGCTGAGGCGTATCACATTCAGCCGTAGCAGTCAGTGTTGTTCCTTCCAATCTGACCGTTACACAAAAACCGGTGAGATAACAGGAAACCATCTGTAATGCCGTCAGATATCTGCTCTTTCCGTCTCTGTATTCCACCAGTGCCATTGCCACTGCATCGGAAGCTTCCTTTACGCGGATTACACGCAAAGCATATCCTGTCAGCTTTTCTGTATGAAACTTGATTCCAAAATCCATGTACTGTCCTGTACTGCCAAACCCCTGGCCCGCCGTCTTTGCCGGGTCAGCCTTTACCTTAAGGCTCATATCACCATACTGTTTTAGGACAGGCGTAAACCGAAGTCTGGCGCCCTGGGTATTCTGATAGAATCCCACACCCTTACTTCCATTGCCTGTCTCCCCATATTGCCAGGCAGGAATACTGTTATTCATCTCCCAACTTCCAAAGGTGGACGAGTTAATCTCTATGTCGATTGGTCTTGCACAATCCAGAGTCCAGCTTCCGCTCCTTAATTCCGGCTGATTTTCATCCGGTAATTCAGAAAAATCTGTAAATAAATACTTCTCATCCACTTCGCCCTCCGTCACAGGAAACGATGTCATAACCTCTTTGGCAGTTCCCGCCAAACCTCCAGAAAGCCTGGGAATGATGACTGCCTTGATATATTTTCCGATATCAGCCGCTGTGAAACGATAGCTTCGAAGCGGAATACCCCTTTTTGTCACAGCGCAGAGTACAGCCCCCGTTCCCGTTTCAGTATCACATCGATACCAGGAAATTTCCGACGCATCAGTGCGCTCTTTGGAAGACAATTCATAGGAAATCGTCACACATCCTATTTCTCTTCCCTTTTTCATTACAGGTTCTCCCGACAGTTCCGGTGCAGGCAAGCGGAAGGGTTCCACAGAAATTGCAACCGAAGCCTCCAGACCGCTCTCCGTACACCCATGAACCACAATTTGCTTCACCTGTTCGCTGCGATTGCAGTCTGCAATCCGGCAAGAGCGCTCCGATTCCGGAATCAGTTCTGCATAAACCATATCGCTTTTCTCCAGGAAAAAGTCAACCCG
>USSP01000360.1 GCA_900557385.1 uncultured Lachnospiraceae bacterium | reverse complement strand
TCATCCAGACAATGAGAACCGCAGTCAGTGCACCCGTCAGCACAAATACCATCTGATTTAAGGCCTGTAATCGCCTCATGGCCTTCATCAGTACCTGGTAGTTTTGTGAATTGTGTTGGAATTGTTTATTATTTAAACAATAGATATAATTTCCGATATACGTATAGAGTTCTGTTGCTTTCTCGTAACTCTCTTTATATTTTTCTACCTCATAACCTCTCCGGTACTTGATGGTCTGTTCGCTTATCTGGCTGTAGTGTAGAGAAAGATTATGTATATTCTTTTCCAGTAAAAGCAGTTCATCCTCCGTTATCTGATCGTTCAAATTTGCTACCAGCCGGTCATATTCCGCGATATCCCGGTAAAAATTTTCCATGGAATCGGTCTGCCGCAGATTCAGATACTCCGTCATATCGTTTTGGACACGCGTCAATATACTATGTAACTCATTCAGTTCCGTATTGCTTGCATAAACCTGATCAATACGCAGCATCATCTCATCCAGATTGGAATAAACATACAGATTCACTCCCAACAACACACCCACCGTGATCAGAAATACCGCTATGAGCTTGATCTGTATGGATACCTGGATTTTACTTATTTTATTCTTGCACTTCCGAAGCATTCTTCAGATACTCCTTTACGTTGGATTTGGTGACGGAGTTTCCTTCCATCAGGAAATAGCCATTCACATATCCGGTATCCAGATACTCATTCAAAGCATCCACGCATTTGCTTCCCATTTCCTTGAAATCCACTGCGATAGTGCCGGAAATAATGTTTTTATCCACAGCCTGTAAAATTGCATCGGAAGTATAATAGCCCAGAATATAAATTTGTCCTACAATGTTATAATCTACAACAGCCTGATAAACACTGTCCGTATTCTTTTCATTCAGACATATAATAAAATCCGGTAATTCCTCCATATCCACAAACATATTGCGAATGGATTCCTCGGCACTGAATGCGCTACGGCTGTCCACTGCCTTGATTTCCAGTTCCAGACGCAGGTGATTTCCTTCATTGACCAGCGTGTCCTTAATCCCATTACATATAATATTCTGTGTACTGTCATCTGTCGCCGCATCCAGGAGAATCAATACTTTCCGGTTTTCCTTCGTAGCAAACTTGATAATCTGACGCCCGTATTCTCTCCCCAGATTATATCCACCCACGCCTACATAACTTTTACGCTGACTGTCTGCACAGTCTTTCACTACCGTAACCACCGGAATGTTTTCCTGCTGTGCCTGTGCAATCACATTCTGATAATCCTCCGTATCCTCCGCTTCCAGTATGATGCCGTCCACCTGGGCTGCAATGGCAATCTGTGCCAGTTCCACTCTGGAATATTCCACATCCAGTCCCTCTCCCATCAATTCTACATAGGTCCCTGTTTTCTTTCCCTCTTTCCGGCTCCCTTCAAAAATCTCTGTCCCTGCCTGTTCCTCCGGTTGTTCCATAATCAATGCATAATGTCTATTGTATACCGTTGCGTCACTCTTGGTCTCCTGTTCGCCCATCATTACATCCATCTGCTGTCTGGATAAGATGATTTCGCCTGCAATGCAGCCGATCATAACGCATAGAGAAATTGCAAGAAATACGCTGACTCTTTTATTCCATTTTTTATCCCACTTCACTTTTTCTGTCATATAATGCGCGTGCCTTTCCTTAACCTACAAACTCTGGTGCCTATATTATTGCCATTCTAACACAAAACGACGTTGAAATACAAATTTCAACGTCGTTTTAATCCCTTTTGATTCCGTTTATTCCACCACAATCCGGGTGCAGCCCTCGGGGATATACCAATCCAATGTATACCTGTCATAATGAAGAGGTGCCAATGCATACACGGCCTGTCTCTTGATAAGACTGCCTGCCGCATCATAAAAATTCGCATAAAAAGTGCTCATCCCGCTATTGGAATTGCCCTGGGCAAACATCTGTCCGGTAATCTCCAGACAATCCAATCCCTTATTACGGATCACCTGCAAACCACTGATGGCAAGGAGTTCTCCATCCCTTCCTGTTGCAGTGGTCTTGTAATCTACAATTCTATCTTCGTAAACCGTTATCAGCTGTTCTCCTGTCATTGTGGTGTAAACCTGTCCCTTGGGAGCATAGCCGCTTGCTACTGTCACATAGGAAACGACAGCCATATTACTTTTCAGGTACACTGCCACCGTGCCTGAACCTCTCTGTAATGCGGTTATATTTAAAACCGCCTGTCCGTTACCCGCATCTGCCAGGACTGCCTGTACCTGGCTTTCATCGGATACAGCCACGCC
>USSP01000359.1 GCA_900557385.1 uncultured Lachnospiraceae bacterium | reverse complement strand
TTTTGCAGCCGGTGACTCCCTCTCTCTGGAAGAAAAATATATGCTACTATCACAATCATCGCTATTTTTATCAACATCTATAGTAATGACTTTTGGTCTCCTTGTCAAGGACTTTCTACCTATGCTATACTGGAAATATTATGTTATAGGTCACTGCATGATGGTAATTTTAAAGACAAATTAGAAATGGTTAGGAACGGAACATGACAAAAAGACAATCACAGATCATTCAGGGAATCGCCATTCTTCTCATGGTTTATCATCATTTTTTCTTAAACCCGGAACAGCTTTCCTCCTGGGTTTCCTATGGGAATATAGAAATCGTCCGACATTTCGCCTGGTTTGGCAAAATCTGTGTCGGATTATTTTGTTTTGTCTCCGGCTACGGCTTGTTCCATACCCTTTCCCGTCTTTCCCACGATCAGGCAGTCCTTTTTCTGAAAGAAAGTTACCGTGATATGTTGTTACGGATTCTGCAGCTTTACAGTAAATTCTGGTGTGTTCTGGTAATATGCAAAGGTCTTGATGTACTTTTCTTTGGAGAACAGCTGAAATTCCGGGAATTTCTCGGGAATTTCACCGGCATCCATGTCACCTACAACGGCACCTGGTGGTTTCTTTTGCAATATGTAGAGATGCTGTTATTCCTTCCCTTATTGGATTTATTCTTTACCCGTTTTTCCTCTCCCTCCGAACAAAAGAAAAAACACATCACTTTCGCCCTGTTGGCTATTGTTGTGATGTGTATCGTTGTTTTGATTTTTATATGCAGTTCCCAGCCGCTTGCGATCCTCGGTGCCATCAAGGCTGAGCTTCGCCCGGCTTTTCTGGCTGTGTTTGTTGTCGGGTATCTCATTGCCCGATTTGATATTTTTTCTTATACGCAAAAGCAGCTGCTTGCAAAAGGAAAGGGCTGTCTGCTCTCCGTTTCTTTCCTTATGCTTGCCGGTTCCGCAGCCATCCGCGTTCTTCTCACGAAGGATGCTTCTTTCGCTGCTTTGGATTTCCTTCTTGTGCCGTTATTTTGTTTCGGTATGTTACAGCTTTTAAACTGCTGTCCTTTCCTTCCCCGGCTATTCGCCCGGTTCGGACAGCTTTCCCTGTGGCTGTGGCTGCTTCACATCTGTGTCTATGCCGATACCGCAGAGTTCTTTCAGCGTCTGGCTTTCCAGCTTTTTCCGGGTGGGCATATTCCTTCCCTGCTCTTTTATCTGGCGGAGCTTGCCATTTCCTCTATCGGTGCGCTTTTCTTTGATTTACTCTTTCGGTTTTTAAAGAAAATCACCTGATAGGCAGGTGCGAAATAGCGATTTAAAAAGGCACCGATCATGATAATGTAAAAGCAGAAATACATCCAAAGCAGAATAATGATGATCGTTGTCAGACTTCCATAGGTGCTGAATCCATCAAAGTATTTAATGTAGATAGAGAAAAAGAAAGAAAACACACTCCATACCACTGCTGAAAAAGTTGCTCCCGGCAGCTGATACAGGAATTTCTGGTGGATACTGGGCACATAGGTATAAATCACTGCAAACAGTAAAGTCAAAACACCCCAGGATACCAGAAAACGCAGGTTACGGATCAGCTCCAGAGGCTGCGCCAGCCTGGGATAATAAGAAAGCACCACATCCAACAGGGTATTACCGAAAACCATCAGTATCAGTGCCACAAGTACGGCACTGAGCATAATCAGGGTGTATCCGCTGGCTTCAATTCTGAGAATAAAATAATTACGTCGTTCTTTTACCTCATTGATTTCATTTAAGCCACGAATCATGGCAAGCATTCCTTTTCCCGCAGACCAGATCGCCACCAGAATCGCCAGGGATAAAATGCCCGTGGAGCGCTCATAAACATCTGAAATAATGGTGTCAAGCAAAGGCACCATGAATTCCGGCATCACCGTGTCCATGGTGGATATCAGATCCGACTCTGACAGCACGGTAAAGGGCAAAATGGAAACCAGCACCATGGCAATGGGGATTAAGGACAGAAACAGGAAAAACGCGATGCTGGAAGCATACGCCGCAATGTTCTTTTTATTAAATTCCTGGCTGAAATCCATGGCAATCGCCAAGAGTTTTTTCCACATACTATCGACTCTCCAATTTTAAATCCGGGTAATATCTGGCAAGAATCTCCTCGTAAGACTCTCCTTGATTTGCATAGGCTTTTGCACCGTTCTGTGACATGCCGACGCCGTGGCCGTAGCCGTGGGTGGTGAAAACAAACGCATTCTCCTCGGCGTCATACGCCACGGTGAACGCCGCGCTCCGCAGACTGAACGCACTGCGCAAA
>USSP01000358.1 GCA_900557385.1 uncultured Lachnospiraceae bacterium | reverse complement strand
CTTCTATCATGCATGGGCAGAAGGAATAAAACTGTCAAAAATGAAAATATCAAAATATTTCCGCGCTGCATCCAGTTCTGCCTGGCTCTTAATCGTCCATGCCGCTGCCACGTTATGGTACAGACGGTGACAGATGCGTAGAGACAAAGCTTTTGCGTGCTTATGATTATAGGCAATAAAATCCGGCTTTGTCAGAAAATTGAACATGAGATTCTGCAGAACAAAGTAAAGAGGAGAATTGAACTCTTTATGTTTCAAAAACTGCTCTGCAAGCTGTCCGCGGAATACTTCCGGACGGTGATCTCTATACCACTTTACGCCCAAAGGATTAAAGGATTCCATACAGTACACACCCTGATAGGCACGAAGCAGTTCGTCTGCCAGAGGGCACACCTCTGTATTTAATCCTTCGATTTTCAGTTCCACAATCAGAGGTACCTTTCCATCTACCAGTTTCAGTACTTCAGAAAATTTCGGAATCCTCTGGTCAGACTTTGCCAACGGAAATTTCTGCAATTCCTCATACGTGTAGTCTTCTACTTTTCCTTCCACACCACAGATTCGCTTCAGTGTGAAATCATGGAAGACTACCGGAACCTTATCTTTACTCAGCTGTACATCCAGTTCAATTCCATATCCTGCATCCACCGCTTTCTGAAATGCCACCATGGAATTCTCCGGTGCCTGGCTCTCATTGTCATGTAACCCTCTGTGTGCATACAAAACGCCAAGATAGGGACTTCTGTCCGGCTTGTGAAGCATACGCGGCATGATCATCAGCAGATAAAGCACTGCCAATACAACAACTACAATTAATAGTACAAGTAAAAATGTTTTCATTTGTAAGCCTTCTTTTCTGTCAAAATTATAATGTCATCTTAAGTCTTTTCATCCTAATCGTCCACATCAAAGTGCTCCAGCATACTGTCCTTCTTCACCGGCTTCACATCGCCGTGGCGTACCTGCGTCATGGTGACGAAAGCAAGTACAGAGAAAATTAATGCATAAGGAAACAGCGTACGATAGGACACGTGCTCCAGCAAAAAGCCGGATGCCACCGGAGTGAAAATCTGTGCTGCCATGGAAAACGTATAGTAAGTACCGGTAAATTTACCGATATCGCTGTCCTTTCCCATTTCCACGATCATGGGGTAGGAATTCACATTGATAGCAGCCCAGCCGATGCCGATACAGGCAAAGCCCAGATTGATAATGGGATGGTAATTTGGCATCAATGCCGCTAACAGATAGCAGATACTCATGATCACCACACCACCCATAATGGTTTTCTTACGCCCGATACGGCTGGAAATATTTCCGATAGGTATGTAACTTAAAATTGCTGCTACCGTTGCCACCATCAGACAGTTGGCGAAGCTTCCTCCTTCCAGTTTCCACACGACTCTTGTGTACCGTGAAAAAGCAGTTGTCACGGCATTGTATGCAGTATACCACAGGAAAATCGATGCCAGCATGAAAATCATGGAACGTTTTACATCTGCTGCCATGGGATTTTTGCCGTCATTCGCTTTTGCCTCTTCCATGTCCATTTCTCCACCGAAGGGCTCATTGGAAGCCTTACATTCTGCCTCCACCTGTGCTTTGACTTTTTTCTCCCGGATGGTTACGCACAGAATAATCACTGCCACCAGCATCAGTCCACCGATGCTCGCAAACAGGGGCAGATAATCGGGACGCTCACCATTCCCTACCAACAGCTTGATCATAATGAGAGCATAAACACCGCCCACAGCTCCCATGAGATTGATGACTGCGTTGCCTTTGCTCCGCAGGCGGTTGGGCGTCAGATCCGGCATCAGGGCAACTGCCGGGGAACGATAGAGTCCCATGGATACCAGCAGGGCAAATAACGCCGCCACAAAGAGTACCAGGTTAACTGTTTTGTCAGCGTAGGGCAAAAGAAACAGAAAAACCGTTGCCAGCAACGTTCCACCCACAATAAAGGGAATTCGCTTGCCAAAAGGCGTATCCACTTTATCGGACAATGTTCCGAACACCGGCAGTAAAAAAATCGCCAATACATTGTCCATCGCCATCAGCGCACCGGTCACGGTTTCGCCCAGACCGAAGGTGTTTTGCAGGATAAGCGGTATGATGTTGTCATACATCTGCCAGAATGCACAGATGGACATAAATGCCAGACCGATCAACACCGTCCTCTTGTAGTTTAGTTTCATAGGAAATCCTCCTTTGTTCATTCACATACTTAATTATACCATATCTCCCATTTCACGGCTATCAAATGCAGGTAAAATTTGTGTGGCTGTTTCTCATTGATATTTCCCGG
>USSP01000357.1 GCA_900557385.1 uncultured Lachnospiraceae bacterium | reverse complement strand
CCGACGCCTTTAATGCAGGTTCGATTCCTGTCGAGTGCATTTTTCATTTCAGGAAATATATTTTGGATGGTCGCGAATTTACAGAAAGGATTGTCATAATAGATGAAACAAAAATTAGAACAATTAAAAAATCAGCTTATGGAACACAATCGTATTGTGATGACCGTAATTTTGGTTCTTTGTGTTATTATTACGATTATTGTTGCCGTAAGTGCCAATAAAAAAGACATCAACGAAAATACAGTGGAAGTGACGGCGGAATCCGCAGAGTCTGCAGATGTTGAAGTTCCACAGTTAGCGATGGAGCAGGATGCCAATCCTACCTTGAATCAGTTATTTGAACAATATTTTACAGCAAGGGCAGATGGGGACATGGAGACCCTGATTGCTTTGAATCCCGCAATCGGGACATCGGATACCTCTCGCCTTTTCTTTGAAAAGATGAGCAGCTATATCGACAGCTATAATCAGATAGAAGTCTATACCAAACCCGGCCCCGCAGAGAATTCCTATGTCGCTTATGTGAAATATTATCTGAAATTAAAGGATTGGGAAGAACTGGTTCCCGGTATGGAGTCCTATTATGTTCATATGGTCGAAGATGGTTCCTATACTATTGTAGATCGGGGAGAATCTGATGCAGCGGTTGAGGATTATATTGATCAGATTACCCATCAGGACGATGTCATTGAATTAAACAATAAAGTAGCTGCTGAATACAACGAATTGCTTGCAAGCAATGATGAATTAAAACAGGCACTCAGTGAGATGTATTCCGTTGTAAGCGGACAGGTTGGTACAGAACTGGCTGATTTAAACAGTGAAACCGAAGAAGCAACGGTTAGTGGGGATGAGGCTTCCACAGGAGACAATCCGGAAGATAACACAGCAGAGACACCTGTTGAAACAGTCGTACAGCGTGTCAAAGCCACAACTACCGTAAACATCCGTAGTTCCGATAGTGAAAACGCAGATAAGATTGGAAAAGCCCAGAGTGGTGAGGAGTTTGATGTCATCGAATCCAAAGCAAACGGCTGGATTGGTATCAGCTTCGAAGGCGGTGAAGGTTTTATTAAGGGCGAGTATCTGGAAGTAGTAGCAGAAACACCGGTTGCAACAGATGATGGCACAGCAGCCGCCAGCGATACTTCTGAGGATGCCGAGAATGTGACAACCAACGGCTATGTGACAGCCAAAACTACCGTAAACATCCGAACAGCGGAGAGTGAGACTGCAGAGAAAGCAGGTGTGGTTTATCAGGGTGAAAAGCTGGAACTGGTTACCAAACAGGCAGACGGTTGGTGCAAGATTAAATACAATGGCAAGATTGCTTATGTAAAGAGTGAATTTGTTGAATAAACATTTTCATAAAAAAGATGTTTTCAGACCGGAGAGGATTTCTTCTCCGGTCTGTTTATTTTTCCTATTCGCTGGTCAAAATAATAAAAAAGAGAGGAGACAGCGATGCGGGAAGAAGATGCAGCAATTTTAAAAGAGATTCAAAAAAATACCGCGATGGGATTAAAGGCCATTCACACACTATCAGAGAAAGTGATGGATGAGGAACTTTCCAGACAGTTAGATCGTCAATCGGTAAAGTACGGAGAATTAAATAACCGTGCCACGAAAAGGCTGGTAGATGCTGATGCAGAGCAGTACCGGGGCAGCAAACTCCAGGATATGATGTTAAATGCTTCCATTGAAGCTTCCACTATGTTTAATACCAGTAACAGCCATGTGGCGGAATTGATGATTCAGGGAAGTAATCGGGGAATCACGGATATGTTTAAAGTTCTGAAGCATAATGAACGTGCGGAGGAGATGACAGTAGAATTTGCTAAAGAGTTAATGGATTTTGAAGAGAAAAGTGTGCAGAAATGGAGAGAGTATCTCTAGTAAAAAATGCGTATTGTATACAAGTATACCAGTATCATTGTACAATCTGCATAAAAAATTGCCAAAAACTTTTACTGTTCACATCAATAAAGTGCCTTGCCTGTTTTTTTTCATCGTACTATAATAGGAACGTAAAAAGCGTCAACGAAAAAAGTGGTTGGTTCATACCAGGGCTTTTGTTGTAGTAGACATATTAAATCTAAGGAGGGCATAACAATGTCATATGTTGATGAGGTACTCGAAGTTGTAAAGAAGAAAAATGCCGACCAGCCTGAGTTCTTACAGGCAGTAACAGAGGTTCTTGATTCTTTAAGACCTGTGATTGATGCAAATGAGGAGTTGTACAGAAAGAACGCTATTCTGGAGAGAATCACTGAGCCGGATCGTCAGATCATGTTCCGTGTTCCCTGGGTGGATG
>USSP01000356.1 GCA_900557385.1 uncultured Lachnospiraceae bacterium | reverse complement strand
AGAATCCCGGCATTGATGTGTTCTGTGAGCGGGATATCCCGTTCCTGAAAAAATATGATACCAAAATCATTGTCAATGTCTGTGGCAAGACCGTAGAGGACTATCTGGAAGTAGTGGAGCGGTTGGGAGACGAGCCGGTGGACATGCTGGAAATCAACGTTTCCTGCCCGAATGTCAAAGAGGGAGCGATTGCCTTCGGACAGAAAGCCGATGCCCTTTACAACATCACCAGTGAGATCAAGAAAAAGGCGAAACAGCCCATCATTATGAAGCTTTCTCCTAATGTTACGGATATCACAGAGATGGCAAAAGCCGCAGAGACAGCGGGCTCCGATGCCCTTTCTCTGATCAATACCATCACCGGCATGAAGATTGATATTCACCGGAGAAAATTCGTACTGGCAAATAAAACCGGCGGAATGTCCGGTCCTGCCATCAAACCGGTGGCAGTCCGCATGGTGTATCAGACTGCCCAGGCAGTAAAAATTCCCATCATTGGTATGGGAGGGATTGCCAATGCAGAGGATGCCATTGAGTTTCTGCTGGCAGGAGCCACTGCAGTTTCCGTAGGAGCCATGAATTTTGTCAATCCTTATGCCACTGCAGAGATTGTGGAAGGCATCGAGGATTATATGCGCCGTTATGGAATAGAGGATATACGGGAACTCATCGGAGCAGTACAGTAAAAGCGGCTGCAAGGCAATCACTGACACAAATGGAATAACAGACCTTCGTTGCGAATATGTATAGTTAGAAAAGCATTCGCAACGGAGGTATTTTTGTGGAATTATTAAAGCGGAATATCCACATGGACAGGGTACGCAACCAAAACGAAATCCAGTTTACGCTGGAAGAAGACCGAAATATTCCAGATGCGAAACCGGATGCATCCATGGTGATCAGTGATATGGGAGAAGTGACACTGGAGGAAATCCGACCGGTCACGGATCAGGTAAACGTAAGAGGAAAACTACACTATCAGATTTTGTATGCTTCGCCGGAGGAGAATGTCCCACAGGTGATTACCGGGGAGATTCCCTTTGAAGAACAGATTCATGAGGAAGGGGTCAAGGCAGGAGATGCCGTGACGGTACACGCCACCCTTCAGGATTTGACGACCAGTCTCATCAATTCCCGCAAAATCAGTATCCAAAGCATTATTCAGTTGAAGATGCAGGTGGGGGAGCTCTACGACGAGGATACCACGGTAGGGGTCCAGTGCGAGGAACCGATTGAATATAGTCATACCGGGCTGGAGGTATTACAGACTACCATTCAGAAAAAAGATATTTTCCGAATTCGCGAGGAACTGACACTGCCCCATGATCTTCCCAACATTGTTACTATTCTTTGGAAAAAGATCCGCATCGGTAAACTGGAGTGGAAACCCATGGATGGAAAAATCGGAATACAGGGAGAGGTGCATGTTTTCGTACTTTACGAAACGGCAGAAGAAGATAATCCTGTGCAGTCCTATCAGGCGGTGGAACCTTTTGCAGGAACCATGGAATGTCAGGGCTGCAAAGAGGATGGAATCCTGGAAATACTTTTTGACAGCAGTCATAGGGAATTGGAAATCCATGCAGATCATGACGGAGAGGAACGCTGCTTTGGTCTGGAAGTAGTATTGGATCTTGCTATCCAAATGTATGAACGGGAGCCTTTGGAACTGCTCAGCGATGTGTACGGAGTCACCCGGCAGGTCAAAACCAGAGAGCGCAGCGCAGCCTTTCGTAAGCTTGCAGCGCAGACCCGGGGGCGGCAGAAGCTGAATGCCCATGTGAAATGTAATGCCGGGGGAGGCGTAAGAAAGATTCTGACCGTGGATGGGAATGTGCTTGTTGACCATCAGGAAATCCGGGAGCAGGGGGTTATGGTCAGCGGAAGCGTAGAGGTGGAAGTCTTCTACCAAAGTGTGGATCGAGAGATGCCCTATCACACGGTAAAAGAAAGCATTCCTTTCACGTATACCTGTGAGGCGAACGGGTTGAAAACGGACAGTGTTTACCGCCTGTGCTGCCATTTGGAGGAAGTAGATGCCTCTATGCTGGATAGCGAAGAGGCAGAGGTTCGAACGGTACTGTTTTTTGAACTGCTTGCCTTTGAAGAGATGGAAGAGCAGGTGATCGAAGAAATCACCATGGAGGAATTGGATCAGGATAGAATGAATGCACTTCCGGGCATTGCCATCTATGTGGTGCAAAAAGGTGATACACTATGGAAAATCGGTAAACAGTATTTCGTACCGGTAGCAGCCATCAAGGAGATGAATAACCTGTCCGGAAATGAAATCCATCCCGGAGAGAAGCTGCTGATTA
>USSP01000355.1 GCA_900557385.1 uncultured Lachnospiraceae bacterium | reverse complement strand
TATACTTTTTCTTAACCGATTTCAGTTCCAGATCCTGTACACTCTTGGAGGGACGCATCAGAACTACCGCGCCAATCAGACCGGTAAGCTCATCTACCGCATAAAGGACTTTTTCCATTTCATGCTCCGGTTTAATATCCACGGTCAATTCATAGCCATGACTCGCTGTGGCATGAATGATACGCTCTTCTACGCCTCTTTCCCGCATGATTTCCTGTTCTTTGATACAATGCTGTTCCGGATAACGTTCAAAATCCAGATCATGGAGAATTCCGACGATCTCCCAGAAATCAGCTTCTTCACCATATCCCAGTTTTTCTGCAAAATACCGCATGGTGCTTCCTACGATTTCTGCATGCTCCAGGTGAAAAGGATCTTCATTGTATTCTTTTAATAAACTCCAGGCTTCTTCTTTGGTCATTTCCACTTTCTCCTTTTCCTATTGTGTCTGTCTTTCGGCAAAAGCTCTCGCTCTCTCCTGTAAAGTCAGGTCTTTGACTACTTCTCCGGCGATAATCAGTCCTGCTGTTGCCGGGACAAAGGCAGTACTACCGGGGATGTCCCGACGCCGGGTACATTTGTGTTCCGCATCCGGTGGACAAATACAATGGGCACGGCAGCTGATTGCCATATCCTCCAAGGGACGGATTGGCTGCTCTTCTGAATACACCACCTTCAGTTTCTTCACACCTCTCTTTTTTAACTCCCGGCGCATGACTTTGGCCAGGGGGCAGACTTTCGTCTTATAAATATCTGCCACACGGAACTGACTGGCATCTAATTTATTGCCCGCACCCATGCTGCTGATAATGGGCACACCGATCTGCTGTGCTTTCAGCACCAGTTCAATTTTGGCTGTGACGGTGTCTACTGCATCTACTACATAATCATATTCCGCAAAGGGAAATTCATCCGCATTTTCCGGGAGAAAAAAGCATTTTCGCACCCGGATGTCCGCATTGGGATTGATGTCCAGCATCCGTTCCTTCATCACATCCGCTTTGTATTTGCCCACGGTCTTGCGGGTTGCCAGAATCTGACGGTTTAAATTAGTGAGGCATACCTTGTCATCGTCGATGAGGTCAAAAGCACCTACTCCGCTTCGCACCAGTGCTTCGCACACATATCCACCGACACCGCCCACTCCAAACACGGCTACACGACTTCCGGCAAGCTTCTCCATTGCCTCTTTACCAAATAAAAGTTCTGTGCGGGAAAATTGATTTAACATAACTTCCTCCCTTTATTTTCTATCATCATAATCATCTAAAAAGCTGTGCTGCTCTCCATCTTTGGTATAGCTGACGATGGTTCGCAGATTTACATTTTCCACGCTGCGGAAAATGTTGGTTTCTATTACCGGGCTGGTTTGTCTAAACTGTGCAATCAGTTCTTTCATCTCATCCCGCTTAGACCCTCTTCCTCCACCACAGGTGGCGCAATTTTCCGTAAAACGGCAGGCACATTGAATGAAATGAAGTCCATTACCATCACGCCACGCTTTGATATCCGCTTCCTTCACCAGATAAAGGGGCCGTATCAATTCCATCCCTTCAAAGTTGGTGCTGTGCAGCTTCGGCATCATGGTTTCCACTTTTCCACTATAGAGCATCCCCATGAGGATGGTTTCAATCACATCATCAAAATGATGTCCCAAAGCGATTTTATTGCAGCCCAGTTCTTTTGCATGGGAATAGAGGTAGCCCCGGCGCATCCGGGCGCAAAGGTAGCAGGGATTTTTGTCCACTTCCGCCACCACATTAAAAATATCACTTTCAAACACCGTGATGGGTATTCCCAGAATTCTTGCATTATTCTGGATAATGGACCAGTTATCTTCATTATAACCCGGATTCATCACAAGAAAGACCAGTTCAAAGGGGATATTCCCGTGGCGCTGTACCTCCTGCATCAGCTTGGCAAGCAGCATGGAATCCTTTCCTCCGGAAATACACACGGCAATCTTATCTCCCGGCTGAATCATTTCGTAGGTCTGCAGGGCTTTCACAAAGGGACTCCACAGCTGTTTGCGGTAGCGCTTGATAATGCTCCGCTCAATCTCTTTCGTCCGAAGCTTCCGCTCTTCCTCTGCATGATACTCACTGGACAGGGTTTTCCTTAGATAAGAACGGTAGCCCCCGAAAATATTTCCTGCCTGGTAGCCGGCAAGCTCCAGCATTTCCACATAGTCCACACTTTTCGTTCCCGTATGGCATAGCAAATAAATGGGCTTCGCCTGCTCCAGCTCTCCCATGCGCAGTTCCAGTTCCTCCATGGGGATGTTGATGGCACCGGGGAAGGAACCCCGTGCAAAGTCAGCGGCTGGTCGGATATCCACGATGCTGCAGGT
>USSP01000354.1 GCA_900557385.1 uncultured Lachnospiraceae bacterium | reverse complement strand
GTATCTGCTGCATAACCGCCGGCAATAAGTTTCTCTGCCAGTTGGGAAAGCATACCGGTACTTAAAAATAGAACCATCGTTGTATGATGGGCTGCCAGTTTTTCAAGCTGTTCTCCCTCCGGCACCTTGGTTGCACCTTCCATCCGGGTTAAAATCACACTTTGTGAAATTCCGGGCAACGTATATTCCAGATTTAATGCAGCGGCAGCTCCGCAAAAGGAACTGACACCCGGACAGCTTTCATAGGTAATTCCCTTTTGCTCCAACAGATCCATTTGCTCGCGAATGGCACCATAAATGCTGGGATCTCCTGTATGAAGACGTACGGTCTCTTTGCCTTGGCACTCTGCCTGTTCCATCACTGCAATAACCTCTTCCAGGGTCATGTAAGCACTGTCATACACTTCGCAATTTGCTTTTCTTTCCTGTAAAAGCTGAGGATTTACCAGAGAACCGGCATAAATGATCACATCGGCTTCTTTTAATAGCTTTTGTCCGCGAACGGTGATTAGATCCACTGCTCCGGGACCTGCTCCCACAAAATGAATCATGGTATAAAATCCTCCTTTTTATAAAAACCAGGCATCGCCTAATTTCCATTCCTGTTCTTCTGTAAATAGTTTTTGGTTTTCATCCCAATAGAAACGATACCCACAAAGGGGGGCTGTCTGATAGTCGTAGTATCCCTTTCCGAAAGAAGAAAACTGCTCTCCCAGTGCCATAATGGTTCCGCCATGCACAACCAAACATAGTTTTACATCCCTGTCAGACGGTCGCTCTTTTTTCATGATTTCCGTAAAGGCTGTACGGCAGCGCTGTGTAAAGACGGCTTTGGATTCCCCTTCGGGGAACGGCATGCTGCCACCACTGTCAAGCCACTTCTGATAGTGAGGATCGTACTGAAGCTCTTCATAATTTTTCCCTTCCCATAAGCCGAAATCGCATTCCCGCAATCCGTTTACCATTTCCTGTCTATAGCCGGGAAACAAAAAGGAAGCCGTTTGTATACAGCGTTTCATGGGACTTACATAAAGGTGAAGCTTGTCAAGGCACTCGTTTTTCCTTTGTTGACAGTAATGCTCCAAATAGTGGCAGGTTTGTTCGCACAATGGTTCATCAGACCTGCCGATATACCGTTTTTCCAGATTTCCTTTGGTCTGTCCGTGACGAATCATTAAGATTTGCATAAACGCTCCACCTTTTCTTTTGCGTGTTCGGAAATGCCCAGTGTGCCGAAATCGTTGGAAAAAAGAATGACATCAATAGAAAGCCCCGTATAGGCTCTGTGTTGCAGATGGCGCATGATTCTCTCCATTAATCGCTGCATAACAGCATCCAGACATCCAGCTTCTTTCAAAAAAGCCAATGCTTCCTCCGTGGAAATGCTTCCTAAGACTTTAGGCAGTAAGGCAGGAGCCACCTGTGCTTCCACGCAACAGGCACACAGGGTTTCCATCCTTGCATCTGCCCATCGGGAATGGGTGTTCATCACCCCACTGCCTACCTTTACCAGTTTTCCGATGTGACCGATCAAAAGGATACTTTCTACCTGAAACTCGTATGCCATATCCAGGGTATCCCCTAAAAAATTACTGTATTTAATCCCGGTGTCCAGATCGATTCCCCAGGTATCGTGTGCGTAATCTCTGCCGTAGTTTCCCGGTGTCAATAGGATTTCCTTTGCGCCACTCGTTGTTTTCATCCGCATTTCCGTTCGGATGGTTTCAATCAATGCCTGTTCACTCATGGGCTCCACAATCCCACTGGTTCCCAGAATGGAAATACCTCCTTCAATTCCAAGGCGGGGATTAAAGGTTTTTTGGGCAACCTCTTCCCCTCCGGGAACCTCTACCGTGACCCGGAAACCATCCTCGTACTCCAGTTCTTCTCCCACACGCGCTAATTGCGCGGCAATCTGTTGACGGGGACCGTTATTGATGGCTGCTTCCCCTACAGGCTGATCCAGTCCTGCCCGGGTCACCCGGCCCACACCTTCTCCACCCCGGATTTCAATACCTTTAGGGATTTTTTCTACTGTTGCATAGATCAAAAGCTGATCGGTTACATCGTGATCATCTCCTGCATCCTTTCGAACGGCGCATCGAACGCTGGTTTCACTGGGATAACTGATGTCTTCAATGGGTAACTCCAGTGTTGATCCTTTGGGTACGGTAATTCTTATGGAAGCTTGCGGCTGTCCGGTGAGAAGCATTCTTGCCGCCGCCCCTGCCGCTGCAGTAACGCAGGTTCCGGTGGTAAATCCACAGCGAAGCTTCTGGGTTCCTTTAAAAATATAGGTCTGTTGGGACGATTCTGTCGGTTCCGGAGCTGTCAACATCCCCGGTTTCATGTCAAAAAGCTGTTCTATA
>USSP01000353.1 GCA_900557385.1 uncultured Lachnospiraceae bacterium | reverse complement strand
ATGCTGGTATTCTCCGCCATCTGCTCAATACCGTGGTAAATCGCATTTTCTACAATCGGCTGCAGGGTCATCTTCGGGATTTCCTGCTTCAAAATCAGATCCGGTATGTTGATGGAAAGATAGATTTCATAATCAAACCGCAAATTGATCAGTGCCATGTAATTCTTGATATAATCCAGTTCCTGCTCCACCAGCACATTTCCGGCTACCCACCGCATACTGTAACGGAGAAGCTTTCCTAAGGCTGTCACCGCATCGGAGATTTCATATTTCTCTTCGATTTCCGCCATCATCTTGATTGACTCTAACACATTATAAATAAAGTGGGCATTGATCTGATTCTGCAAAGCTCTGATCTCTGAATTTTTGTTTAACATCTCACGCTTGAGATTGTCCGCCATCAATTCCTTGATATTTACCAACATGGTATTGATCTGGCTGCCCAGTTCTCCCATTTCATCTTTGCCGCAGTTCTCAATGATTACATCCAGATCCCCCTTCTGTACTTCCCGGATGGCAAACAAAATCTCATAGAATTTCTTTAACAGTCCCCGGACAATCAGGTTAATCAGTCCTGCCATAATGATGAGAACCACAATCATTCCTGCCACAAAGAGGTTCCGACTGTGCCATACTCTCTTCACACTGTCAGTAATGTCTCTCACATAAAGCAGTCTTCCATCCAGTTCCCTGAGTGCCATGCTGGAAATCACCAGTTCTCTTCGGTTGAGTCTGACATGGTAGGTATTGATTCCACTCTCCTCTTGCTGCTCTTCCAGAATCTGCTGCGCAAGCTGCCGGGAATTTTCCTGTACATTATCTCCGAAATAGATGTTCCCACCATTGTCCACAAAACAACTCCACTCTCCCTCGATATTTTCATACAGACTGGGAAACATATCGCTCATGGTCGTCGCTGTCTCAATGGTTCCAATGACAGCACCTTTTCTGTTTTTTAAGGTTGTGACCAGAGAAACAATCTTCTTATTCTGCTGCAGGGAATAGGATACAAAGATATTATCATCATAACCAAAATTCCATCCCTCGTAATTCTCCTTTTGCGCCCATTCCAGCTTCTGCATGCGACTGTTCTTATAGAGAATCGGCATCATTTCCTGCACATTCTCGTTCACCGCATAGACCCGTACCCCGTATAAAATCGGATTATTGGTCACCAGACGCTCCAGGTGGGAAATATCATCGTTCTTTAAATCCAGCCATTCCTGGGTGGAAACCAGCTTATTCTCTGCCGTCTTATCCAATACGCTGATCAATAGCTCATCCGTCATAAAAAACTGCGTCGTCATATTTAAAGAATCCACACGGGAACTGAAAGCATCCTTATTCCGTTCCATGGTATACTGGGTACTGCTGATATCTTCCTGCACCGTTGTTTCTTCCATGTACCAGAAATAGATTCCCGCAAATACACCGATTGGAAGCATGGCGCAAAAGGTAATCAGAAGTGTGAATTTAATATTTAATTTCAAGTTATTAATCTTTTGAAGCAATTTTTTCATTCAATACCTAATTTCTTTTTCGTGGCTTCCATCAGTCTGGTTTTTTCCGCCATGACTTCCTCAAACCCCAGTTCCTCACGCTGTTGCTTAAATTCATCAATCAGCCTGTTAAATTCCTCCTCCGTAGGAGCTAAGAGCAGTTCCGGCAAAGTACTGCTCCATAACGCGGTAATATCCGCATCCTCATAATACACATCCGTTCCGATGAGAAGGGAACAGTCGTATTGTCCATTGTAAATGACATATTTGCATGCCCAGTCCTCCAATTGCTGCACCGCCTCGGAAGCAGGCTGTTTCCACTGTAACTGCATGATATTATCTTGGAGCATCCAATAGGCATCATCTGCCCCATACAGCGCATCATAGGCATCCCGGTCACTATCCAGCAGTTCCTTTACTTCCGGCTTTAATACCGGTTTTCCATCCACCATATCATAGGTCACGCCCTCCACTCCCAGATAGGTAAGCTTCTGTCCATGCTCGCTGATCAGATAGTCTAAAAAAGCAATGGCACGTTCCGGATCCTTGAAGATCCAGTCTTTGAAAGCCTGTTTGATCTTTGCAGCTTTCTGCTGAACGATCTTCGTTGCCTTGATATCGACCACTCTGCGTTCTTTTTCATTGCCGTTCAGATCCAGATAGGTTTCCGACTTATACACTTTTGGTTCTTTCAGATTCAGAAGCTGCTCCATGATCTCATAGGCACTCATATTCTTTGTTCCAAAATCTCTGCGGCTCAAAACGGAACTGTCCGCCCTCTTGTTCTCAATATGCCAGGTGTTGGTGTGTTCGGAATAGTCCACTGTTATATTTTTCGGTTTCACCCAGAACGCTTTCTTTACGTCCTCACGGTTTTCTCTCGGTGTC
>USSP01000352.1 GCA_900557385.1 uncultured Lachnospiraceae bacterium | reverse complement strand
CTTCATCCTCCCCGGGAATTTTTCCCCCAGAGGAAATGATTTCACCGCCGGTGGCGGTGTCCATGCCACCTAACAAATTTAACAATGTACTCTTTCCTGCTCCGGAGGGGCCTAAAATCACCACCATTTCACCCTCGTCAATCGTAAAGCTGGCATCTTTTAAGGCATAAAAAATCCGTTCCGGCGTACCGTATTCTTTATTCACATGATTAAATTGTATAAATGCTTTTCCGTCCATTCCGTCACGCTTTCTACTTTGCCTGTACACCGGTGCCGATTCCGGCATCCGTCATAGCGTCGGTAATCACCTGTTCTCCATCCTCGAGACCAGATAAGATAGCAGTGCAACTTCCATCGGATGCTCCGCACTCCACATATCTTTTTGCAACAACGCCCTTATCAAGCAGGTATACATAATCACCTTCATCGTCTGCATATAACGCTATGTTCGGAACGGTAAGAGCATCCACGGATTCCTGCGTGAGGATGCAGGCATCTACATCGCTCCCCAGATAAAGAACCGTATCTTCATATTTTGCCGGATTTTCTATATGGATTTCTACCTGGAGCTTGGCCTTGTTCTGGGAATCCAGCACTGCCTCTCTGCGGATTTTCGAGACGGTTCCTTCGTAGGTCTTGCCGGATACTGTCACCGTTGCACGCTGACCTTCTTTCATCTGTGCACCTTCATAGCCGGTTACTTCCACCACCGCTTTTAGTTTTTCCGGATTCTTCAGCGTGAAAAGACGGGTTCCCTCTGCCACATAGGCACCCTCCTCGATGGCAACCTCACTGAGAATTCCCTCTTTTTCTGCTTTTCCTCCTTTTAGGGCTTTTTCCAGTTCCTCCTGGCTAAACTCTGCCGTCAATTCTGCCAGTTCTGCCTGCTTTTCCAGCTGTTCAAGCTGTCCTCCCGTCATTCCAGCAAATTTTGTGGATAACATTTCCTGGGACAGCAGGCTTCGCTGTGTGGTCAGTTCTGCCAACATACTGGCAGCTTCTGCCAGATAACGAATCTCGTCTGGTTTTGCACCCGGATCCGGAAGCTGTGCAACCTGTTTCTGAAGCTTTGCCTGCTTCGTCTGCAAGTCATAGTAGGTCTGCATGTAACTCTTGTAGGAGTCACTTCCCAGATCACAGCCATAAGCTGCTGCATAGGCCTGTGCCATCTCTACCTGGGTCTGTGCAAGCTGGATCTGCAGCTTCTGTCCCTCATCCTCCACCGTATCTGCTACAATCTGTAAGTTACTTTGGAGTTCGTTTACATTTTTCTGAATGTTGGTGTAAAGTTCCTTATAAGAAGCTTCCTTTTCACTGGCATCCTGATAGGCCTTATTCACCCGGGCACTCTGGGCTGCCGTCCCCTGATAACCGGAACGGGCAGCCTGTGCCTGCAAGTTTGCCTGTTCTACCGCATGTTCAAAGTCCTCTGTCTGATAAGTAAAGAGCTGCGTACCTGCCGGAATCAAATCGCCGCTCTGATAAGTAAAATTCTGAATCTGCCCGGATACTTCTGCATAATAGGGTGTCTCCTCCTCTGTCTCAATATGACCGTCTACTTCAACCTTTTGTTCCACACTTCCGGAAGCAACTGTGTCTGTTGCTACTTTGCTGCCGCTTCCACAGCCTCCCATTGCCAGACTGATTGCCAGAATCAGTCCAATTCCAACGATTTTAATTGCTATTTTTTTCTTCACGCTATGCTCCTCATCTTTCTTTATCTGTAATTCAAAATATGACATTTATTTCACATTCAATATAAAACACCTTTCTTTTTCTGTCAATATGTGAATATGAAATTTTATTCATATATTGACAATTTTTTTCATACAAGGTATACTTATATAGGTGCTAATGAGAAGCATTATCAATAAGAAGATTTGGAGTTTATGATGGCAGCCAGTAAAATACGGGAACCCAGACAACAGCGTTCCATTGAAAAGAAGAATAAAATTATCGAAGTAGGGTTTGGATTGCTGTGCGATCAGGGTTATCACCGCACTACCACAGCTGATATTGCCAAGGCTGCGGGAGTATCTACAGGGATCATCTACAGCTATTTTGAAGATAAGCATGATATTTTTGTGGAAGGATTGCGCCTTTTTGTAAAAAAAATGGTACAACCTATTTATGATCTTTTCGCCCAGTATCCTTCCGGCATTTCTCTGACTGACAAGCTGGATGAAGCCACGCTTCGTCACCACTTATCCCAGATCACAGATTCTATCGTGGAGGGACACCAGATCTTTAAAAATGCGCACAGAGAAATCGATGCTCTTTCCAATACTTCCGAGGATGTTTCCCGCATCATGATTGATTTTGAAATTCAGATTACAGAGGATCTGGAAGCCTTTCTCCGCAGTGTAGGCTTTGAAAGTCCCAGTCTTCCT
>USSP01000351.1 GCA_900557385.1 uncultured Lachnospiraceae bacterium | reverse complement strand
AAATCGACTGACCTTTCTTTTTTACCCAACAATATCTTTAATTAAGGGAGACGGGTGCATCCATTCCTGATCTGGATAAAATTATCCGGATGAGTGAACTTTTTGATGTAAGTACAGACTATTTATTAAAGGATTCCCTGGAGGAGGAGCAGCCTTCGGAGACAGAAAATAGTGATGGTGAAATACGGATGATAGATGTAGAGGAGGCAAACCTTTTTTTGAAAGAGAGCAGAGAGTTTGCTAGAAAAATTGCCAATGCGGTTTTCTTGTTTATTTTATCACCGGTTGTTTTGCTCCTTCTGGGAGTGCTCAGTGAACAACGAAACATGGTTCCTCAATGGCTGACAGAGGATTTTGCAGTAGGAATCGGGATGGTCGTGCTATTAATTTTGGTGGCAATCGGTGTAGCAGTTTGTATTTTTACGGGAATCGGATATTCCAAGTACGATTATCTGGACAAAGAAGCAATCGAATTGAAATATGGTGTAGATGGAATTGTCCGGAAAAAGAGCAGTGAATTTGAGGAATGCTATAAGAAAAATATGGCATTTGGTGTAGTCCTGATCATTGTCGGATTGCTTCCCCTGTTTTTTGCCATTGCAATGAAAGCAGGAGATCTGGGAATCATTATTACCGTGGATGTGTTGCTGCTTGCAATTGCAGTAGGTGTCCATCAGTTGATCTGGGCAGGTGTTATTCAGGAAAGCTTCAATAAATTGCTTCAGGTGGGAGATTTCTCAAAAGAATCCAAGGTACTGAGAAAGAAAACCGAAATTTTCACGGGAATCTACTGGTGTCTGATGACAGCAATTTATCTGGGAATCAGTTTTTATTGGATGAACTGGGATAGAAGCTGGATTATCTGGCCTGTAGCTGGCGTGTTTTATGTAGTATTCTTTGGTGTTCTTCGCTTGATTTTTGAAAAAAAGGGAAATCAGGAATAAACGGTTAAAAGTCGTGAAAATTGCACATCCGGCTTGCTTTTTACATAAAAGTATGTTATAAATATTTAAACTCTTTGCACTGCAATTTAACTACAGTACAAACTGAGCAGGCCGGGGAAATGTGCAGACAGTACATCGATCTTTGGAGCCGGGTCGCTGAAGCGACAGTGGATGAGACATCCGCGGGACAGTAGTAACTATTACTGGAAGCGTGGGTGTATTTTTTTACCCTTTTCCAGACCAAATTTACCGATGAGGTCAGTGTAAAAAACTATGTGCAGATGCCTGTGAAAAATGCAGGGTTTACAGATTATGGAAAGGTGGTTAATTCTATGGAAAAACAAAAAGACTTTGAAAAAGTGGCAATGAGGGTGTCAGTGAACAGCGTGATCTGGAATCTGCTGTTATCCCTGTTTAAACTTGCAGCCGGTGTTTTGGCTGATTCCGGAGCAATGATTTCCGATGCCGTTCATTCCGCATCAGATGTGTTCAGTACTTTTATTGTTATGATCGGTGTCAAGATTTCCAGCAAGGAGTCTGACAAAGATCATCCTTACGGACATGAGCGGCTGGAGTGCGTAGCAGCCATTGCGCTTGCTACGGTTTTGTGCATTACGGGTTTGGGAATCGGTCTGAGTGCCTTGGAAAAAATTGCAGGTGGGGATTATGCCAATCTGGCTGTGCCGGGAGTACTGGCATTGGTGGCGGCTGTTGTTTCGATTCTGGTAAAGGAGGGCATGTTCTGGTATACCAGGCACTATGCGAGACAGATTGATTCCAGTGCGCTAATGGCAGATGCGTGGCATCATCGCTCGGATTCGCTGTCTTCCATCGGCGCACTGGTCGGTATTATCGGAGCGAGGATGGGCTATGCCATCTTAGATCCGGTAGCCAGTCTGGTGATTTGTTTCTTTATTGAAAAGGCAGCCTATGATATTTTTATGGATGCAGTGAACAAAATGGTGGATAAGGCATGCGATGAAGAAACAGAAAAGGCTTTGCGGGATTGTGCTGAATCGGTGGAGGGCGTGCTTGGAATTGATCTGCTCCATACCAGAGTATTTGGAAATAAAATTTATGTGGATCTGGAAATACGGGCAGATGGCAATAAAATGCTGAAAGAGACGCATGCGATTGCAGAGCAGGTTCATAATCGTATCGAAGATAATTTTCCGAAAGTCAAACATATTATGGTACATGTGAATCCGGCGTAGACTACGCCGGATTTTGTTATATAATAGGATAGAGAATAAAGCAGAAACGGAGAACAGTATGCAAAAGAAAAAAATCACAGCGGCGCTTTGGGGATTACAGCTTGCCCTGCTTACAGGATGCGGACAGGCACAGGCAGCACCGGAGATTGATGCATTATTCTTTTCCAAAGTTGCACAGGCAGCACAGAAGACAGAAGGATATCACACCGAAACAGCGATTTCAGCATATAACAA
>USSP01000350.1 GCA_900557385.1 uncultured Lachnospiraceae bacterium | reverse complement strand
TTCTTAAAGTACGGGGTATTTACCACAAACCGGGTGCAGTAGTCTGCCATCATCAGTTTTCGCATATCCGTGGTGGGTTTCGCAGCTCCCGTAGCAATTTTATCCGGATCACCGATGGCATCCACCTTCACCACATAATCCACCTTGGTCATGCTGATGTGGGCAGGAAAGTTGGGAAAGGGTACCAGCGTATCGGTAATCGCCACCACCTTGTCCGCGTAATCTCCATCCACCATAGCATAGGAAAGCACTCCGCAGTCACTTTTTCCACCGATGCCACGGCAATTTCCGTAATCGTCACAGGTGGGGGTTCCGATAAAGGCAATATCAATCCGCGTCTCTCCGGATTCAATGGCTCGCACACGCCCTCCGTGGGAACGCATGATTGCAAGACCTTTTAATTTCCCGTTGGAAATGGCCTCCCCGATTTTCCCCCGGACACCGGAGGACTGGATATTGGTAATGGTTCCATCCTCGATATAAGGCACAATCGAATCATGGGCTTTTCCCAGAGAACTGGCACAGATCGTAATGCCTTTAATACCCATCCGGTGAACCTCTTCCATGACCATATTCACAATATAGTCTCCTTCCCGGAAATGATGATGAAACCCCAAAGTCATTCCATCCCGGATTCCACATTTCACCAGAGCATCGTGAATGGAATCCACCAGCTTGCTCCCGTGATTGTTAATGACACATTTGGTCATAGGACCGTCTTTTTTATATACATAGCCATCCCGGTAACCGTTTCCCTGAAAAACTTCTTTTCCGGTTCGTTCCAGAATTTCCTCCGGAATGTCTCTTCCCACTGCATTTATCATACTGCATTACTCCTTTGGTAGACCCCCGATGCCTTGGCAAGCGCAATCGTCCGTTTCGCTCCATCATAAAAGGCAATGTCAATCATCTTGCCATCCACAGTGAAAACACCGATTCCCTGGGCAGTCTTCTCATCAATCTCCTTTACCACCTTTTCTGCAAAAAGGATATCCTTCTGGGAAGGGGTAAAAATCTCATGAACAACAGGAATCTGCCGGGGATTGATGACGGATTTTCCATCAAAGCCCATCAGATGAATGGTTTCCACATCCTGACGAAAGCCTTCCATATCATCCAGATTGGTATAAACGGTATCAAAGCATTGCACACCGGCTGCCCTGGCTGCAATAAGCATGTTTTGTCTGGCCCCCATAAGTTCGATACCGGTTCCTGTAATGTGGGTCTGTAAATCCTTGGTATAATCTCCACCGGAGAGGGCGATTCCGAAAAGGCGCTCCGAAGCCTCGCAGATATCCAATGCCTTCATCACACCACGAGCTGATTCAAGGGCAGCCATCAGCAAAGTGGAACCTTCTTCCCGTCCAAACTCTTTCTCTGCTGCCAGTATTGCCTCCTCCACCATTTTCACATCCTGGGCACTTTCTGTCTTTGGAATCCGGATGGCATCACATCCTCCTGCTACGCACACCCGCACATCCTCTCTCCAGTAAGGAGTGTCTAATGCATTGATGCGTACAACACGTTCCACACCTCGATAATCAATTTCCTGCAACGCATGATATAGTGAAAAACGTGCCACATCTTTCTGATTCTGGGCAACTGCATCCTCCAGATCCAGCATGATAGAATCCGGTTTGTAAATATAGGGATCTTTGATCAATCCCGGTTTCTGCACATTGAGAAACATCATGGTTCTTCTTAATCGTTTTTTATTGGGATTCATGACCGGATAGCACCTCCCCAGGGTAATTGCTCCGTCTGATTCAAAGAACGGTAAACGGCCCCCTCTACCCTTGCTTTTAAGGTGCAGTCCAGTGCTCCCTTATCCACTACGGTAATCTTGATATTATCAATGCCCAAATGCTGCAAAGTATCTAAAATTACCTTTCGAATCTGGTTGCCAAACTGGTTGATCACCACACTGTCAATGGTTAAATCGATTTTGCCATCTCCCGGCTCTACAGTCACCTGAGCATCGCTGGATTCCAATGTTCCCGCGATAGCAGGTCTGGTAATGTTCATGGTTTCTATGTCCTTTCCTTTATTGATCTAATTGTTGTATCAGTTCCATCAGATATTCCACCGGTCTGGTCTTTTCAAAATCCTCTCTGTATGCTGCCACAAAGTCCCAGTCCAGTGCCGTATCTCCGAAGGAAAAAATATTGATATCTTTCGCGCAGGCATGTTCTTCTATACGGAAACTACTGGAAAACGCCACACCGTACTGCTGTCCTACCAGTGCCAGTGCCGTATCAATGGAATTTAAAGCCATCGTTTCCGGATGCATCCGGTTTTCTCTTAAAATTTCCTTAGCCAGCTGTCCCAGTCTCATATTCTCCTTCAGCAGAATAAAACACTCATTCTCCAGCTTTTTTAAATCAATCCAGGGATACCTTCTGTCCGGCTTTTCCTGCGCTAAAATA
>USSP01000349.1 GCA_900557385.1 uncultured Lachnospiraceae bacterium | reverse complement strand
CAATAAATAACCATCTCCTTCGAATTCCCGGAAATAAGAAAGGCAATCCGTATCGATGCAATACACGTACCTTGGTTCCTGTTTTTTTCACAATCGGTTTTAATGCAAAAAAAGCTTTTTTATGCAGGCAAAGTGTATATCCCTCTTCCTGTTTTTCAATATTCCATAAAAAGATTCCCCGATTGGCACACAAGTTTAAAAACCGTTCCGGTGAATATCCATATACCCAAATCCGGACATATCCTTTGAGGAAATGCATGAGAAACTCCATGGGATATTCTCTCCTAACATTCATATCCGATCTGACAGATGCAGCCGGTAATTTTCATATCCTCATTGGTATAATACTGAATATGCAGATTTTGACCGGTAATGCTAATACAACAGTGTTTGGCCTGCAGGCAGATCCTGCAATCTGTATATTCCAGAATTCCTTTATAATTTTCTACCCAGATCTCCTGATTTCCTGTCACCGTCAAAATACTGGCACCGTAAAGAATGTCCTTAGGCAGACTCATAGAATTGACAAGAAGCTCTTTCCTGTCCGGAAAGAGCTTCGCTAATCGTTTCCGCATTGCTGACCGGCTCCTTAAGAGGCTCCATTCAGTATATGCGTATATTTACCTGATAATGCTTTTAATCAAAGTGTTTTTCGTACATTGGGAAATGTTCTCTTCAATGCGATAGGCTTCCAAAAATCGCTTCTTTGCCTCCTCCAGTTTTTCTCTGGAATTCGCATGGAGAATTGCCAGTGGCTCTCCCTTCCGAACATAATCACCGCATTTTTTATACAGGATCAAGCCTACACTGAGATCTACCTTACTTTCCTTGGTTTCTCTTCCTCCACCCAGAATCAGAGACACCATTCCAATTTCATCACATCGGATATGGGTAATCACACCATCACAGGGTGCTATAACCTCTTCCTGAATCGCAGCTTGCGGAAGTCTCTCCGGATGATATACATCCTCTCTGCTTCCTCCCTGTGCTTCTATAAACTCTGCGAACTTATCCAACGCTTTACCACTGGATATCGCCTCCTGCAGCATGTCTCTCGCTGCTTCCTCTTCGTCAGCCACTCCACCTGCCAAAAGCATCTGCGTGCCCAATGTCATACACAGCTGTGTAAAATCCGCCGGGCCATGTCCCTGTAAGGTATCTAATGCTTCTTTGACCTCCAGGGCATTTCCCACAGCACATCCCAGTGGCTGGTCCATGTCAGATACCACAGCGATTGTCTTTCGCCCGGCGCCATTGCCAATCCGGACCATCTCTCTTGCCAGTGCGAAGGAATCTTCTTCCTTTTTCATAAAAGCGCCGCTTCCTGTCTTCACATCCAGGACAATCGCATCTGCGCCGGCTGCCAGTTTCTTACTCATAATAGAACTGGCAATCAAAGACATTTGATCGACAGTAGCCGTCACATCCCGTAAGGCATACAGCTTCTTATCTGCCGGTGCCAGATCTTTGGTCTGCCCCATAATGGCAATCCCATGGCGATTCACATTTTCAATAAAAAGCTCTGTTGAAATCTCCGTTGAAAATCCGGGAAAACTCTCCAGCTTGTCTATCGTTCCTCCTGTATGTCCCAGACCTCTCCCGCTCATCTTGGCTACCTTGATACCACATGCGGCAACCATTGGTGTTAATGCCAGAGAAGTTTTATCGCCTACGCCGCCGGTGCTGTGCTTGTCTACTTTCACGCCCCTGATTCCGGATAAATCCAGCATTTCCCCACTGTGTGCCATTGCCATGGTAAGGTTTAATGTTTCGCTCTCATTCATTCCACGAAAATATACCGCCATCATCATTGCGGACATCTGGTAGTCCGGTATGTTGCCAGCGGTATACTCGTCGATCATAAAAGCGATCTCTTCCTTACTCAATACTCCACCATCACGTTTTTTTACGATCAGATCATACATTCGCATAAAGAGTCCCTCCTTTTATGTTCGTAACTATTTACTTGTGATAAGGTTCACCGGAGTTAATCCGGCATCCCCGATAAATCTGTTCCAGTAAAATCACCCGCATCAATTGATGGGGAAAAGTCATCTTGGAAAAGCTAAGTGCCAGATTGGAACGGGCACATACTTCCGGTGCCAATCCTAAGGAGCCGCCTATGACAAACTGAATATGGCTGATACCCCGGACGCCGCTCTGATCAATCCACTGGGCAAATTCCACCGAATCCATCATCCGACCGCCAATCTCAAGGGTAACCACGCAGGCGCCATCCTTCAGGTGTTTCAGAATCCGTTCTCCCTCTTTCGACCGGATCTGTTCCTCCAGCGCTAAAGAGGCTCCATCCGGGGTTTTCTCATCAGCGACTTCCACAATTTCCAGCTTCACATATTTCTGCAAACGCTTTGCATACTCCTCAATCGCATCCCGCAGATAGCGTTCCTTGATCTTTCCCACTGTAATCAAAGTAATCTTCATGCTT
>USSP01000348.1 GCA_900557385.1 uncultured Lachnospiraceae bacterium | reverse complement strand
AACGAGATAGTGTCGTTGTTCCGGCTCCATTGTGCCCGATGACCGCCGTTACATTTCCGGCAGGAAGCTCTATATTTTCCAGAGAAAGCGTTTCCGGCTGTTTCTTGTATGCGAAATGGAAGTGGTTCAGTTTCCATATCCCCTGCCCAGAATGTAGACTGGCAGGCTCAATGTCTGCAAACTCACCCAGGCCAAGAGGCCGTAATCCCATTTTAGCTTTTTCCGCCGCCGGAATCAACTGAAATTCCGGCAAAGTATAATCCCCTTGTATTTCCCCGTCGCTTAAATATATGATCCTGTCTGCCAGATCATAAAGATAGTAGAGCCGATGCTCCGCAATAATAATTGTTTTGCCCTGTGACTTCAATATTTTTAACAGTTTCCGAAAATCAGCGATGGAATAGGCGTCAAGGTTGGAAGATGGCTCGTCCAAAACAAATACATCCGGTTCCACAGCGGCGGCAGATCCACAGGCGATTTTTTGCTTTTCCCCACCGGAAAGGGAGAAAACACTTCTGTCCAGCAGATTTGTAAGGTTCAACTGCTCTGAGACCAGCTTTACCCGCTTTCGGATTTCTGCTTCTTCCAATCCATGGTTTTCACATCCAAAGGCAATTTCGCTGGTCGTATCCACATTAAAAAATTGAGAACGTGGATTCTGAAAAACAGAACCCACTTTTTTTGATATATCAAACAGGGAAAGCCCGCTCATATCTTCTCCATCAAGCATGACAGTGCCTTCCAGCTTTCCATCGTAATAATGAGGAATCAGTCCGTTAAACAGCCGTGTCAGTGTGGTTTTACCGCAGCCCGATGTTCCGCAGAGCAGTACAAAATCCCCGTCGTTAATAGACAGGTCAATATTTCTTAATGTTCCGTGTCCTTTCCTGTCCCCAATGTCAGTTTCATTTGGAGGGTAGGAAAAAGAAACTTTTTTACATTCGATCATAGGCCTACCTCCCTGTAATCATCGTGACAATAGGAATTGCAAAAGCCACCACACATAGCAGCAGGAAAAACACATCCTGCACATGAAAGCCGATTTCGCAGATGTTTGTCCTCTTGACCGGACCGCCCAATCCTCTTGTCAGGGCTGCCGCATTTAATTCTTCCCCGATCTTGACGGAACACATGATAACAGGGACAAGCCTGTATTCCAGCATTGCACTGGCTTTGCCCCCGCCAAAACGGATTCCTCTCATTTTCATAGCGTCCCCTATGGCATTATATTCTTCTACAACAGTAGGGAAAAATCGGAATATCACGGACATAGGAATGATGATCTGCTCCGGTAAATGCAGCTTCTTCATGGCGGCAACAAACTCGCTGACCGTCGTCGTCCTGACCGTGATGTATCCCATCATAATCCCCGGTACAAACCGCATAAAGAAACCGCAGATTGCAACAACAAGAAAGTTAGGAAGGCCGGACAGGTGGGGGAGCGCCCATAGTTGCAATATATAGCTGCCGCCATATAAAACAAAATAGATAACCGGTCCCTTCCACGATTTTTCCGTGAGCAGCAGGATCAATGGAACAGCAGCCAAAATAGGAGCAAACTGTTTAGAAGCAGCCCCACCTCCGCCGCTCAAGACAAAGAGGGCAATCGTGATAAGCAATGCCAACTTTGTCCGAGGGTCTAACGACAGGCCGGTTTCCTTTTTTTTGCTTGCTAACAATTCACGGCGCATTATGCAATACCCGCACGCTTAAAGTGCTTTTTGAAAATTTTCTGGCCGATCACACCGCCGATCACGCCGCAAACGAATCCGGCAATCAAAAGAAGGGGGAGCGTATATGCCGAGATATAGCTCATAATGGAATCTGCATACTCTTGTCCATAACCGCTGATTAGCTGCTGATAGTAGCTGTCCCGTGTTGCAACAATGGGAATGTAGTTTCCGATGATCCACATGGAAAAAACACCATGCGATATGATTCCTTTTTTTGCACTCTTATAATCGCCGGATTTCAAAACAAGATCAGCCAGGACACCGAACACGGCACCGGTAATAATGCTCCAATACCCCATGCCGGTCAGCAACATTAAAATACCGCAGATCAGTCCTGTCAGCGATACCATTCCAAACTTCTGGACTTTAGAATAATACAGCATCATTACGATTCCGCCAATCAGCGGAACCAGCACGATCAGAAGCGGAAGAAAAATAGGGATAAATCCCAGCATGGCAATCGCCATCATCACCACAAAATAGATCGCAGTGAAGATTCCAACATTGATAAGGTCTTTTCCTTGTAGTTTATTCATTATTTGGTCCTCCTGTTTGCTTTTGTGTTAGCACGAACTAACCGCATTTCAGTATAGCAGATATGTTTGTATGTTTCTTCTCCAAAAAGGCATTTTCGCTCCAAATAGACAA
This sequence comes from uncultured Lachnospiraceae bacterium, assembly GCA_900557385.1. Taxonomy (GTDB): domain Bacteria; phylum Bacillota; class Clostridia; order Lachnospirales; family Lachnospiraceae; genus UMGS2037. Next base: position 99 of record USSP01000348.1, on the reverse strand, counting down.
TTACTTTGCTTTTGTTATCTTTACGGGGAGTGATTGCCTGCGTGTGTGCGTGAACATAGAACTATTCAACATTGAACAGAGGCGGTTCTTGCATAATTT
>USSP01000347.1 GCA_900557385.1 uncultured Lachnospiraceae bacterium | reverse complement strand
AAAGGGGATGACCGCATACCGGGCAATCCTTATCCGGCATATCACATCCGGCACCGCCACCGTATTTCTTTACCTCCGGGGAATCAAAATCATAATAGTGGCAGTTGGGGCACACATAGTGAGGACTGAGGGAATTAACCTCGGTAATACCTGCCATGTTCGCAACGAAGGAGGAACCTACAGATCCACGGGATCCTACCAGGTAACCATCCTCCACCGATTTCCACACCAGCTTCTGGGCGATAATATACATAACCGCAAACCCGTTGCTGATAATGGAGTGCAGCTCCTTCTCCAGACGATCTTCAACGATTTTCGGAAGCTCTGGTCCGTAGAGTTCATGAGCTTTATCGTAACAAATTTTCGTCAGTATTGCATCGGAATCCGGGATGACCGGGGGACATTTATCCGGCCGAACCGGGCTCATCACATCAATGGTATCTGCAATCTTATTTGTGTTCGTGATGACTACCTCTTCTGCTTTTTCCCGTCCCAGGTACTCAAATTCTGCCAGCATTTCTTCCGTAGTACGCAGATATAACGGCGCCTGCTCATCAGAATCCTCGAAGCCTTTTCCCGCCATGATGATCCGACGGTAAACCTCGTCCTCCGGGTCGAGGAAATGCACATCACAGGTGGCAACTACCGGTTTCTGGAACTGTTCCCCCAGTTCCACGATCTTCCGGTTAAAGTTCTTAATATCCTCTTCCGACTGCACTGCCTCTACTTTTTCCGATGCAATCATGAATTTATTATTTCCCACCGGCTGGATTTCCAGATAGTCATAGAAATTCACCAGACGGGCAATCTCCGTGTCGGAGGCCCCGTCCAGCAGTGCCCGGTACAGTTCTCCCGCTTCACAGGCACTTCCCAGAAGAAGTCCCTCCCGGTATTTCACAAAAAGGCTTTTGGGTATACGGGGGCGTCTGCTGTAATAAGTCAGATGGGATTCGGAAATCAGGCGGTACAGATTCATCCGTCCGATGTTGTTCTGTGCCAGTATGATGGCATGGTAGGTTCCCATCTTTTTGATGATATCCGGGTTGGACTCTCCCATGGCATTGACCTTTGCCAGGGTGTCAGCGCCCTCTTCCAGAAGCATTTTACATAGTTTTATGAAAATCTCCGCGGTACATTCCGCATCATCCACTGCACGATGATGATTTTCCAGAGAAATATTCAAGGTCTTTGCCACCGCATCCAGGGTATGTTTCGCCTGGTTTGGCAAAAGCATCCGGGCGATGCCCACGGTATCCACATAGGTAATATCCGTCTTGATGCCCTGTCGCTTCGCATTTTCCAGAATAAAGCTCATATCAAAATTGGCATTGTGTGCCACCAGCACACAGCCCTCGCAGAATTCCAGAAACTGCGGCAGGATCACATCAATCATGGGGGAATCCATCACCATGCTGTCATTAATGCTGGTCAGCTTTTCAATCCGGTAGGGAATGGGCACATCGGGATTGACAAAGGTGGAAAACCGGTCAAGGATCTCTCCGTTTGCTACCTTTACCGCTCCGATTTCGATAATGCGGTTATGAATCGGAGAAAAGCCGGTGGTCTCGATATCAAATACCACATAGGTCTCCCCCATCAGGGTCTGCCCCTTCTCGTTAATAACAATGTCCCGCAGGTCATCCACCAGATAGGCTTCCACACCGTAAATGACTTTAAAGAAGTCCTGTCGATCGGGATTCAGGTCTCCCGCTTCCTTCCGCTTTGCTTTCTCCGCTTTCCATAAATCCTCCCACACATGGTTGGCATCGGGGAAGGACTGTGCCACACCATGATCCGTGATAGCAATTGCCGGCATGCCCCACTTATATGCTCGTTTTACAATATCCTTTGCCTCGGAAACGCCATCCATGTCGCTCATCTTAGTGTGACAGTGCAGTTCTACACGTTTTCGTACACTATTATCCTGACGGCTGGTGCGGAAATCAGGAATTTTCTTGATTCCCACCAACGAACCGATGGTCAGTTCATTATCAAATTTATCCACCATGGTCATGCCCTGCAGCTTCACAAAAGCACCGGGCTTGATGCCACTGGTGATTTCCGCCACCTGGTCATTCCGGGCAAACAGCTTGATGGTCATAGTGTCCGTAAAATCCGTCACATTAAAGATCAGAATCGTCTTCTCATTACGGATTTCCCTCTTATCCAGATCCATAATCATACCACGGACAGTGACCTCTCCCATCTCACCCAGGATTTCATCCATACGCATGGCTTCTCCCTCGAAGTCTCTGCCATACAAGACATCGGGATTGTCGGAGCGTTTGACCGGGCGCACGAAATCTCCCTTCTTCTGACCACCGGAAAATTTGCTGCCTCTGCCTCCGGCTGCTCCACCTTCGGAGGGCGCAGCTCCTCCTTTTGCTCCCTCGGCTGCAGATTTGGATTCGGTACCTGCCGCGGGCTGTGCCTCTTGTCCTTCTTCTCCGGAGTCTCCCTTCATACGGGCAGCAATCTGGGCAACCTCCATTTCAAT
>USSP01000346.1 GCA_900557385.1 uncultured Lachnospiraceae bacterium | reverse complement strand
ATTAAAAAGTCCTTGACAATTTGTCTCTGGAAAGACCGCAAAGTCCATCCTGATCTCCGTAGGCGTCCGTCTGGCTGCGTTCAATTTAAAACAGATCGCCAATCTGACCTGTACCGATGAACTGGATCTTTACAGCATCGGGGAGAAAAAGGTGGCGCTGTTTTGCTGTATCCCGGATGCGGATACCAGCCTCAATTATCTGGTGGGCATGATTTATAGTAACCTCTTTCAAACCCTTTACTATGTGGCGGACCGGAAATACCATGGAAAACTTCCTATCCCGGTACACTGTATCATGGATGAGTGGCCAAACGTGGCGCTGCCGGATGATTTTGACAAGCTTCTGGCAACCATGAGGTCGCGCGCAATTTCCTGCAGCATCATCATCCAGAACATTGCGCAGATGAAAGCCTTGTTTAAGGATAGCTGGGAAAGTCTCATAGGGAATTGCGATGAATTTTTATATCTGGGCGGCAATGAAAAAGAGGGACATAAATATGTCTCGGAACTATTGGGGAAAGAAACACTGGATACCAATACCTACGGGCAGACCAAGGGAAGGAGTGGAAGCTATTCTGTGAATTTCCAGCAGTCCGGAAGGGAACTTTTGACCCCCGATGAAGTGCGCCTTTTGGATAACCGCAAGGCAGTGCTTCTGGTGCGTGGGGAACGCCCCATTTTGGATGAGAAATATGATATGCATAAACATGTGAATGTGAAATATACGGAGGATGGAGGGGCGCCGCCTTATGATTATGCGAAGGCTCCCCTGTCCCATGAAGATGTAACCATTGATACCAGGAGACTGGATGATTATGAACTGCTCTCGGCTGAGGAGATCCTCGGCAGGGAGCAGTCTTTTTGATTGGAGGAATGCCATTGAAGAAAAGAAATGAAATGCTAAAGAGACAGACAGCAAACCATGCCACTGCACCGAAACTTATGGGAAAAGGACCCAAATATCCGTTTGCCTTTTATGTGGCACTGGTGCTGTCCATGACGGTAGGAGGCATCCCGGTGCTTGCAGCCGGAGATCCCCTGTCAGTCATCAATAACCTGTCCACCTTTATCTTCTCCCTGATCCGGGCCATCGGCTTGATCTTACTGGGATTTGGTGTGGTGCAGGTAGGTTTGAGCTTAAAGAGCCATGATCCCAGCCAGAGAGCCAACGGGTTTCTGACGCTGGCAGGCGGTGTCATCATTACCTTTGCAAAAGAGATCCTGGACCTGATCGTTGGGTAGCAGGAAGAGACAGAAGCGGGCAGGGAGGACATCTTCCTGCCCCGGCAAAGGAGGTGAGACTGTTTGAGTGATAACTGGATCGTGCAGAACCTAAACTCTGCACTGAACACCTGGAATGAGAAACTGGCAGAAATCTGGACACTCCTTACCCAAAGCCCGGAATCCTTTAAGGGCGGGACGATCTGGAGTGTCATCACCGGGATCAACGGGGCGCTGACTGCCATTGGGTATGGACTTTTGGTACTGTTTTTTGCAGCCGGGATCGTAAAGACCTGTGGCAGCTTTACAGACATGAAAAAGCCGGAACATGCCCTCAAAGCCTTTATCCGGTTTGCACTGGCACAATGCGCCATCATGTATGGCATGGAATTGATGACCGCCCTGTTTTCCATTGTACAGGGGATCGTATCGACCATCATGGCACAGTCGGGAATGGCAGACGGGGGTGTGACAGAGCTTCCGGCAGAGATTGTGGAAAAGATCGAAGCGGTAGGGATGCTGGAATCCATCCCCTTGTGGATCGTGACGCTGCTTGGAAGCCTTTTGATCACAGTGCTGTCTTTTATCATGATCCTTACGGTATATGGAAGGATGTTCAAGCTGTATATGTATACTGCTATTGCGCCCATCCCCATTTCCACCTTTGCGGGAGAACCCTCCCAGTCGGTGGGGAAGAACTTCATCAAGTCCTATGCAGGGGTGTGTCTGGAAGGGGCGATCATTGCACTGGCCTGTATCATTTTCTCCGTCTATTCTGCCAGTCCGCCAGCCATTGGGGATACGTCCTTAAGTGCAGTGACCATTGTGTGGAACTATGTAGGGGAATTGGTGTTCAACCTGCTGGTGCTGGTGGGTGCGGTGAAAGCATCTGACCGGATCGTAAAAGAAATGATGGGATTGTAGGAGGAAAGAACCATGCGTAAAGAAATATATGAAAATCAGGAAAGCAGCGATACACTGCCTTTCCATTGGGAATTTGGTAAGGAAGAGATCACCCTGAAAGTGTCCAGCTATGCCTATGGAAATGGGCTTGCGGTTTTGATGTACAGCCAAAGTGAAGGGGAGCTGGAATTATTTAGTGACTTGACGGTCAATCTTCCAGGCGGGTATGGACTGAAACCGCAGGAGGCATTTGTAAGCAGTGATTTTACCAGGGATAAGCTGGCCTTCATTCAAGAGAACAGGCTGGGAAAGGTGCTTCCGGGACAAGCCCGTTCAGGATTTGCCACCTACACCCCGGTGGCATTTGACCTTT
>USSP01000345.1 GCA_900557385.1 uncultured Lachnospiraceae bacterium | reverse complement strand
GCAGATGTACATTCTCAACAACCACATCTTTGTCGATCAGATCAAGGTCCACATGGGCAAAATTCCAGATACCCTTGATTCCGAAACGCACCAGATCCTCTGCAATGGAAACAGCACTGGTCTTCGGGATCGTCAATACTGCAATGTCCACATCGTGTTCCTTCACGAAACGCTCAATATTTTCCATCGGCTGTACTTCGATATTCCGTACCTTTTTTCCACACAATTCCGGATCTTTATCAAAAATTCCCACAAATAAAAATCCTCTTTTTGCGAAATTCATGTAATTGGCCAGTGCCTGACCGAGATTACCCGCCCCTATGATAATCAGGTTATGTGTATGATCCAGTCCCAGGATCCGTCCGATTTCCTTATATAAATATTCTACATTATAACCGTATCCCTGCTGTCCAAAACCACCAAAATTATTGAAATCCTGGCGTATCTGAGAAGCAGTCACCTGCATCAGTTCGCTTAATTCCTGTGAGGAAATGCGCTCCACACCGTCATCCTTCAATTCCCCTAAATATCGAAAATAACGCGGCAATCTTCCAATGACAGCCTGCGAGATCTCTTTTGTTTCCACAACGCTTTCCCCCGTATCCGCAATTTCATATTTTATGTCTGCTATTATTATAGTCGTATGTTAAATATCTGTCAATCATTCACTGGCTTTTGCCAGTGAATGATTGACCTTCGCAGACTCAATTTAGTTTTGCTGTGCAAAAGGAGTCTGCTCACTCCTAAATCACATTCTTACGCAGCAAAACAGCAAGTGTTTTACTGCTGTATGATTGACAGAACAGGTTCTAAGGCTGTAAACTAGTAGCGTTTGTAACACATTGATCATCGGGAGATAAAACATGATTCTTTCAGCAGTAAATATCAGCAAATCCTTTGTAGAACACAAGGTTTTGCAAAATGTATCCTTTCATATAGAAGAAAACGAAAAAGCCGCCATCGTAGGTATTAACGGAGCCGGCAAAACCACCCTGCTTCGTATTCTGGTAGGCGAAATGGAACCGGACGAGGGGCAGGTCACCTATGCCAAAGATGCTACTTTCGGCTATCTTGCCCAGCATCAGTCTGTGGATTCCGACAATTCCATCTATGAGGAACTTCTATCCGTCAAGCAGGAATTCATCGATATGGAGCATCAGCTCCGTTCCCTGGAAATTGCCATGAAATCTGCAAGTGGCGAAACACTGGAATCACTGATGGATCAGTACAATAAACTGACTAACCGCTTCGAATTGGGAAACGGCTATGCCTATCGCAGTGAAGTGGTTGGTATTTTAAAGGGTCTCGGTTTTGCCGAAGATGACTTCAACAAAAAAATTGCCACCCTCTCCGGTGGCCAGAAAACCCGTGTTGCTTTGGGAAAAATGCTCCTGCAGAAACCGGATCTGATTTATCTGGATGAGCCTACCAACCATCTGGATATGTCTTCCATTGCCTGGTTGGAAACCTATCTCCTCAATTAGCTGTGGTTATCGTATCCCATGACCGTTATTTTCTGGATAAAATTGCAGGTAAAATCATCGAAATCGATCAGACAAAGGCTACGGTTTTCAAAGGCAATTACAGTGCCTATGCCGCGAAAAAGGAAATCCTGCGTCAGGCTGCCTGGAATGCTTATATCAATAATCAACGTGTCATCAACCACCAGGAGGAAGTGATTGCCAAGCTCAAATCCTTTAACAGGGAAAAGTCCATCAAACGTGCGGAAAGCCGGGAAAAAATGCTGGAAAAGATAGAGGTCATTGAAAAGCCCACAGAAACAAAGGCTGACATGCACATGACGCTCACTCCCAAATTCGTCAGTGGAAACGATGTTCTCACGGTAGAAGGATTGGCTAAGCAATTCGACAGGGAACCGCTCTTTACGGATCTATCCTTTGAAATCAAACGTGGAGAACATGTGGCAATCATTGGAGATAATGGAACGGGCAAGACCACCATTCTGAAAATCATCAACGGACTTGTGCCTGCTGATGCCGGAAAAATCACGTTGGGGAGTAACGTAGAGATCGGTTACTACGATCAGGAGCATCACGTATTACATATGGAAAAGACATTATTCGAAGAAATTTCCGACGACTACCCTGCTCTGACGAATACAGAAATACGTAACACCCTCGCTGCTTTCCTTTTTACCGGTGATGATGTATTTAAAAAAATTGAGTCTCTCAGCGGTGGAGAACGAGGACGAGTCTCCCTGGCAAAGCTGATGCTCTCAGACTCTAACTTTCTGATCCTGGATGAGCCTACCAACCATCTGGATATTATGTCTAAGGAGATTCTGGAGGATGCGCTGAACTCCTATACGGGAACGGTACTTTATGTCTCCCATGACCGTTATTTCATCAACCGGACCGCACACCGCATTCTGGATCTGCGGAATAACCATCTTACCAACTATCTGGGTAATTACGACTACTATCTGGAGAAATCCGGTGAGACAGCTTCCAATCCTGTTTTCCAGACGGGAAGCTCCG
>USSP01000344.1 GCA_900557385.1 uncultured Lachnospiraceae bacterium | reverse complement strand
CTATAAACCTCTGCCTCCACGGTAGGATTTCCTCTGGAATCCAGAATCTCACGCCCAATCACTTTCTCAATTTCCAAATAATTCATACCTGCTTTCTCCTTTCCTGCCAATAAGCCGTCTTCGTTGCTGTTCCTTCGTACCTGATCCAGCAGCTTCTCCTTCTTCACACCTAAGATTGGTGTAACTCCGCCGAAGGTTCATCACGCCTTCGGCAGTAATGGAGTTCACACGACCCATTCGCAGTTAGTTTAATCTAACCACGAATCTTTTGCAAGAGCGTTAAATGAGAAAGTTTTCCAAGTTACTCTTCTAATAAATTTTTCATGCTGTGCAGTCCGATCATCAATGTTGAAGTATTATGCAGCAACGCTGAAATGGTAGGTGCGATTACGCCCGCCACGCCGGACACGATCAAAGCGCTGTTGATACCGATAATCGCACGGTAGTTGCCATGAATTCTCTTTAAAAGAGCATTGCTGAGCATCTTTAAAGTTACCAATTCCTGCAAATCATCTGCCTGAATGGTAATATCTGCAATTTCACGGGCAATTTCTGCGCCGTCGCTGATGGCAATTCCCACATCGGCGCAGGATAATGCCAGAGAATCGTTGATGCCGTCTCCAACCATGATAACTTTATGCCCTTCTGCCCGTTGTCTTTCCACAAAGCCGGCTTTATCCTCGGGAAGTACCTCCGAATAGTATTGATCCACACCCACACGGGTTGCGATGGCGTGTGCGGTACGCTCGCTGTCTCCGGTCATCATGACTACGTTGGTGATTCCCAATGCCTTCAATGTCTGAATTACCCGGGCAGCCTCTTCTCTTAAGGGATCTTCAATACAGATGACTGCTGCCAGATCGCCATTAATTGCCAGGTACAGATGGGAGTATTCTCTGGGAAGCTCTTCAAAGCGTTCCTCCATATGAAGAGGAATGTTACAATGCTCATCTTCCATAACAAAATGATAGCTTCCGATCACCACACGCTTATTTCCAATCATTGTTGCAATGCCATGTGCTACGATATAGTCCACTTTGGAGTGCATTTCTTCATGGTGCAGTCCCTGTTTCTCTGCTGCCTCCACAACAGTTCTCGCCATGGAATGGGGAAAGTGTTCTTCCAGGCAGGCTGCAATGCGCAACAGTTCCTGCTCCGGCATCCCATTGAAAGACACTACCTTCACCACACGGGGAAGCGCTTTGGTCAATGTGCCTGTCTTATCAAAGACAATGGTGTCTGCTTCTGCCATGGCTTCCATATATTTTCCGCCCTTAACCGTGATATGATGATTATTCGCCTCACGGATGGCAGAAAGTACCGTTACCGGCATGGCAAGCTTCAACGCGCAGGAATAATCCACCATGAGTACCGCCAGTGCCTTGGTCACATTTCGGGTAAAGAGATAAACCAGCCCGGTTCCCAATAAAGAGTAAGGCACCAGACGGTCTGCCAGGTGTTCTGCCCGGCTTTCCACAGAGGATTTTAATTTTTCAGAATCCTCAATCATGGTAACAATCCGCTCATAGCGGCTGCTTCCGCTGATTGCTTTGACTGCTACAATCAGCTCACCCTCTTCCAGTACGGTTCCCGCATAAACAGAAGCATGTTCTGCCTTTCTTACAGCCTGGGATTCACCGGTAAGAGAAGACTGGTTGACCATAGCCTCCCCATCAAAGACAACACCGTCAAAGGGGATTACGTTCCCCATCTGGACACGGATCTTGTCTCCTACTTTTATCTCAGATGTGCTGACCTGTACATCTGCTCCATCCTCCATCATCATCCACACCTTGGTGGTCTGTAAGGACATGCTGCGTGCCAAATCCTCCACGGATTTCTTGTGTGTCCATTCCTCCAGTAATTCTCCGATCTCCAATAAGAACATAATGGAGCCTGCAGTGGTAAAATCACTGCGGAATACGGATACACCGATTGCTGTTGCATCCAGTACCGGCACTTCGATTTTTCGCTGCCACAAGGTTTTCACACCTTTGGCAATATATTTGACGGATTTCACTACGGTAATCGCACTGCGGACAGGCATAGGCAGCAGCCATCTTTTTCCATAATGAATGATGACTTTATCAATCAGCTTTTCCTTGTACTCCGCATTAATCTGACGGCTGGAACCGGTGATTGCTGTTTCCGATACCTGTCCTCTGTCAAATCCGAATTTCTGTAATGCCTGTAAAACTTCTCTCCGTTCACACTGATAAACAATTGTGGCATCTGCGGAACGTTCATAGACCTTTGCTGTCTGGACTCCCGGCACATTCTCCAAATACATCTGAAGCATATCCGCTTCCGCATAAGTAAGAGAATGGCGGTTTATATGGACACGTAGTCTTCCCTTGCTTTCATGCTTTATGAGAAATCTCATGCCTGCTCGCCTTCTTTATCTGTATTCTCTGCAACTTCTTCCTCAGCAGTTTCTGCAGGAATATCCTCGTAAACTTCATTTGCCTGCTCACGGTCTTTATTGATCTGCTTTGCATCAGC
>USSP01000343.1 GCA_900557385.1 uncultured Lachnospiraceae bacterium | reverse complement strand
GTAAATGAGCGAAGCTGAGAAACGAGAGTTTCTGTCACAGCTAGTGGATAATGTACAGATTTATGAAGAACGGAAAGAGAATGGTCAGTGGCTAAAATCTATAGAGTTTAAGTTGCCGATTATAGAAAAAGAGTTTACATTAAGTTTGGACAATGATACACAAAATGAGACGGTTGCGCTGCTTTCACGGGAATAAATTTTTATTTGATACATTATTTTATGACATGCAGGTGACAAAATGAAAAAAGGAATAACATCCCTTCTTTTAACTTTTATCTTATGTTTCAACTTCACGGGAGTTGTTCATGAACGGCTATATCGCAAAGCCGATCAGCGTTGCGGAAATTGCACGCACACTGCAGGAAAATATAGCTTAAAGGTAAATATACAAAAGGGTCACCGTATTTTTCTACGGTGACCCTTTTGCAAAACGTGCGTCAACAGGCTTACGTTTCCATATTATTTATTTCTCTTGGTATCGATATAATTTTCGATAATTTTTACCGTATCATCAATTCCCAGCTTGCTGCTGTTGATGGACAACTCATAGCCACGGGAATCACCCCAGTGCATAGGGCAGTGGCTGTTGTGATAGGCTTTTCTGCGCCGATCCTTTTCCTTACAGAAAACTTCCGCATCGTGATGGTTCATATTATGTTTCTCACAGATACGCTGGATTTTCGCTTCGGAATCACCCAGAATGAAGATCGTAACCAATCCCTCTGTTCCCTGCAGGACATGCTCGGAACAACGACCTACAATGACGAAGGATTCACCGGAGGCGGCCTTTTCCTTTAAGTATTTGAATTGCATTTCCGCAACATTGTCTGCAGGAGACATACTCATGCCTCTTACCTTGTGGTTGAAGAACAAACCTTTCTGCTTTTCGTCATAAGCAGATAATTCCTTTGCGGATAAATGCTTTTTCTCTGCCATTTCATCTAACAGATTGTGGTCATAGAGGGGCAGTCCGTAATGGTCTGCGAGCTTTTGTGCGATTTCGTGACCACCGCTTCCATACTCACGTCCAACAGAAATAATAAGTTGTTTTTCCATAGTAGTTTCCCTCCTGTTTTATAAGTATCTCACATAAATGCTGATAATGGAAAGTGCTACTACTATTATAGTCGCAGGAGCCATGACTTTGCAATATTTTCCCCAACGGATGATATAACCTTCTTTGGCTGCGGTTGCAATACCTACGACATTAGCGGAAGCACCGATAGGAGTAGCGGAACCACCTACATCTGTACCCATTGCCAGGGACCATGCCAGCACATCCAGAGGAACACCCTCGGTGGCAGCCAGTGTATTGATAATGGGAATCATGGTGGCAGCGAAAGGAATGTTATCCACAAATGCACTTGCGACAGCGGACAGCAGAATGATAATGGCAATCATCAGCATGAAGTTGCCACCGCTGATCTTACCGATGAAATCAGCCATGACATTCAAAATGCCGGTCTGCTCCAGACCGCCTACGACAACGAACAGACCTACGAAGAATAGCAGGGTTTTGTAATCCACACCCTTTAACACTTCGCCGATATGCTTACCTGCAGCAATCAAAGTGACAGCAGCAATAAACACACCGATGGTAGATACAGTCAATCCCGTGGTAGCATGGGTAATCAGAAGTACAACTGCGCAAAGGAAAATGACACAGCTTGCAATAAAGCCCTTCTTATCCACAATAGCAGATGTTGGTGTAGGGAAAGCATGAATCATTTCTTCCGTAACCGGTGTAGCCTGTAAATCCTTATGCAGAACCAGATAAAAATAAAGAACGATCACGAGCAGGGAAACTCCTGCGATCACACCGGTATTGGTAAGGAAGTCCACAAAGGAATATCCCAGGGAAGTACCGATGATAATGTTAGGCGGATCTCCGCACATGGTGGCAGAACCACCTAAGTTTGCACAGAAAATTTCCGACAGAATAATCGGAACCGGGTTAAACTTAAGAAGCTGTGCAAGCTCAACGGTAACTGCCGCAAGGAACAGAATAACAGTGATACTGTCGATAAACATGGACAGGAATGCAGCCAGTACCATGAAGGTGATGAAAAGAGGAATCACCTGATAACGGACTAACTTTGCCAGTCGCATGCAGAGCCAGCGGAAGAAGCCCACGCGAGCCATGCCTTCCACCATGATCATCATGCCTGCTACGAACACGATGGTTTCCCAGTTGATACCTGCAGATACACCGGCAGATTCTCCGGCGCTGTACCAGAACTGAGGAGTGAAAAAACTATGTAGATTCAGGGTTTCCCATACAGCACTCATACTGTGCATGCCTATGCCGAATACAAAGATTAAGGTGAGTAATGCGCATCCGAGGGTCACATAATGGCGTTCCCAAATCTCGGTAATGATTAAGACAAACATTGCCAGAAAGATTATAACTGCGATGACTTGTGCAATCATTTTCCAGCCTCCTTTTTAATAAGAAATTTTTGCATACGCGAGTTATTCTACAAGGTTTCAATATAAAATGCAAGG
>USSP01000342.1 GCA_900557385.1 uncultured Lachnospiraceae bacterium | reverse complement strand
CAGGGAACATTGGTGGATGTGATGCAGACAGGCGCTAATGATGTCTATGTCGTCAGAACAGCAACGGGAGAAGAAATTTTACTTCCTGCAATCAAGGAGTGTATTTTATCCGTAGATGTGGAGCAGGGGGAAATGACGGTGCATGTGATGGAAGGACTGCGATGATGAACTTTCATATTTTGACATTATTTCCGGATATGGTGATGCAGGGATTACACACCAGCATTATCGGCAGAGCGGTGGAACATGGATTTTTAAATATCGAAGCTCTGAATATTCGCGATTACACTTTGGATAAGCATAAGAAAGTAGACGATTATCCTTATGGAGGCGGTGCGGGAATGCTGATGCAGGCGCAGCCCATCTATGATGCCTATCGTGCAGTGATGGAGCATGTGAGAAGTGCTGACAGAACCCGTGTGATTTATGTCACCCCCCAGGGCAAAACTTTCAACCAGCAAATGGCAAGAGAGTTTGCAAAGGAAGAGGATATCATTTTTCTATGCGGTCATTACGAGGGCGTGGATGAAAGAGTGTTGGAAGAAATTGTCACGGATTATGTTTCCATTGGAGATTATGTCCTTACCGGTGGGGAACTTCCTGCCATGGTAATGATTGATTCCATTTCCAGAATGGTGCCCGGGGTATTATCCAATGAAGAATCCGGAGAGACAGAGTCTTTTTCCGGTTATCTGCTGGAGTATCCCCAGTATAGCCGCCCGGAGGAATGGATGGGGAAACGTGTTCCGGAAGTCCTTCTTTCCGGGAATCATGCCAATATTGCCAAATGGAGGCTGGAACAGGCCGAAAACCGTACCCGGGAGCGCAGACCGGATTTGTATACGCTCTATGAAGAACAGCAGTGTCTGGAGAAAGAACGGATTGCCAGGGAAAAAGCCGAGGCAAAACGGCTTCGCAGACTGGCAAGGCTGGCGGAACAGGAAAAAGAAGAAGCTGCAGATCTGCTGAAAATCCCGGAAAATTAATGGTTGCAATTTAAAGGTACTTGTGGTAAACTACAATGGTTGCTAAGTGTGAGATGGTCCTCTGTTACCGATGTGGTATTAAGAACATCCAATAAACAGGAGGAAAAGAAATGCAGGAAATTATCAGAGAGATCGAAAAAGAGCAGTTAAAAGAGTCCGTACCGCAGTTTAACGTAGGTGATACTGTTAAGGTATATGGTAAGATCAAAGAGGGTAACCGCGAGCGTGTTCAGGTGTTCGAGGGAACCGTTATGAAGATTCAGGGTGGCAGCAACCGCCAGACCTTCACTGTTCGCAAATCTTCCAACGGTGTTGGTGTTGAGAAGACTTGGCCTATCCATTCCCCTAATGTAGAAAAAGTAGAAGTTGTTCGTAAGGGTAAAGTAAGACGTGCAAAACTGAACTACTTAAAGAATCGTGTAGGTAAAAAGGCTAAGGTTAAAGAAATCATTAAATAGTTACCTGAAAGACAGGGGCAATTACGGAAAGGTAATTGCCCCTATTTATATTTCTGTGTTAGGATAGAGATATGAGAAGAAGACAAAAAGGGTTGAATTTTTATCGCAGAAGGAAAAAAATCAGTTCCGGTCTGATCAAGGAAATCTTTAGCTGGATTTTTGGAGTTTTTACAGCTGTTTTTATGGCGGCAGTGCTGGTCATTGCTTTCGGATTACAGACCAGTATGATCGGAAACTCCATGGAACCGGAATTATATAATGGACAGCAGGTGTTTATCAACCGATTTACTTATAAGCTGAGCTCACCGAAAAGAGGAGATGTGATCTGCTTTTTGCCGAATGGAAACCAGAACTCGCATTATTATGTGAAACGAGTGGTGGGATTGCCCGGTGAGACCATACAGATCCGCGATGGTAAGGTTTATATTAATGGTTATCTGCTGGATGAAGACAGTTCTTTTGATAAGATGGCAGATGCCGGAATTGCCGCCGCGGAGATTACTCTGGAAAACGGGGAGTATTTTGTGTTAGGGGATAACCGTAATTACAGTGAGGACAGTCGTTCTGCCAATATAGGGGCCGTCTCCAAGGATCATATCGTGGGGAAGGCGTGGTTTCATCTGGGCAATGCCCAGAGCGGAATGGGATTTGTGAAAAGTAAGCATTAAGAAAGGTATGATTAGTAAACGATGAATTATCAATGGTATCCAGGGCATATGACGAAAGCCGTTCGTTCTATGCAGGAGGACATTAAGCTGGTGGATCTGGTAGTGGAAGTACTGGATGCCAGGATTCCAATCAGCAGCAGAAATCCGGATATAGATGTGCTGGCAGGCAATAAAGCCAGGTTAGTTCTGTTGAATAAAGCCGATCTTGCCGATAATAGATATAACGAAAAATGGGTGGCCTATTTTAAAGAAAAAGGAATGACGGCTCTTTTGATCAATGCGAAAGCAGGAAGCGGATTAAAGGGGATTCAGGCAGCCGTGCAGGAAGCCTGTAAGGAAAAGATTGAAAGGGACAGACGCCGGGGAATTAAAAATCGTCCGGTAAGAGCCAGA
>USSP01000341.1 GCA_900557385.1 uncultured Lachnospiraceae bacterium | reverse complement strand
AAGTAAACTGCATTGAATTTCCCTTCCGGCAGTTGAGGCAGAAGGGAAGCTGTCAGCTTCTGTTGGATTTCTTCTTCCGACTGGAAGAAAGGGTTGATCCCTTTCGTTCCAAGTCGCTTGATAACTGCGCCGTTCAGTACGACACACCAGTCTGTTTTGGTAGAACCACTATCTGCAATGAGTATCATATCTTTGAGTTTTTTATTGTTTCTTTCCGAAAGAATCCTCCAGTCGGTTGCGAATCATTAATGAGGCGACGATACCGGGCAGGGTACAAAGCTGGTTTACATCCGCTGTATTGATGTTGACTTTCCCTTCGGAACCGGTTCCCGCAGACAGCATTCCACCGTCAGCACTTCCTGACTGCCCGGAAACATCCCCGGTATGCATCCATTCCCGGGACTCTTCTGCTTCTTCCTGCGTAGGAACATAAACCTGCATGCCATCGGTCACTGCCAGTGCCTGGTTGAGCGCTTCCTCGCAGGCTTCTGTCAAAGCACCGCCTGCTGCCGTCACCGCATCCACCACACGGCTTCCCTCCGGCAGAACATACACTCCGGGATTTTCCACTGCCCCACACACATGCACATACAATTCCTTCGGTTCTTCCACCGTCTCCTGTACCGTACCGGTCTGCGGTAATGTACCCCTTTCCTGCAAAGAACCAGACAAAGGTACTTCCACCGCTGCCGAAGCGGCCTCCGGGGTTGTACCCTCCGGAATCTGTCCATTATCCATAGCAGATTCCCCAGTGAAAGTTGCATTCTCATCCAGCCACTGCGGCTCCTGACTTTTCGGCTTACATCCACCCAGGCTCGCACTGACTAGCAGCAACATGAAAAACCGACCCGCCTTTCCGGCGCGTCTTTTCATCCTTTTTTCAATAGATTCTCTTCTCAGCATATTTTCCTTTCCATTGCCGCATTCCACTGACGCCTCCGGAACCCCTCTATGCTGTCTTTTTCATTGTAAGGGAATCCAAATTTTTTTACAAGGGCTTTCTCCCTACACTTTGAATAAAATAATACCGCCGATTGTAATCGCCATGCCAATAGCTTTTCGCCATTCAAAGGGCTGTTTCTCCACGCCGAACATTCCGAAAAGTTCAATGACATAGGCCACAATTAACTGGGATACCACAATTAACATCACCGATCGGGCCGGACCCAACAGTTCCATTCCTTTGATGACGGTAAAAGTGATAAAAGCACCGATTACGCCACCTAACAGCATATATTTGGGCTCCACCATCCACAATCTGAAAAAGGGTGTACGCTCCTTCCAGAGCCATCCCCCCAGACACACCAACATCGCCGTAAACTGCACAAACACATTGGCTGTCCATATTCCGGTCGTCTTGTTAACCTGGGTATTAAAAACACCCTGGATACTCATCAACGCCCCTGATAATAAAGAAATCAAAATACCAAACATGAAAAAACCTCCTCACTACCACCAACTTGAGAAATCATCACCGGAACCCGGATGTTCCGGCACACAACGCAAAACAGGAGAGCAGTATGCTCTCCTGTTAGTCTATGCAGCTTATTTACATTTTATGCCATCAGGTATAGTTTCAACCTATTCCTCGGAAACATCACTCATTCCGGCATCTTCCTCCACCACTTCTTCTGTCTCCGGGACTTCAATGGGTTCCTCCGTATAAGCTTCTCCCGTGACCTGGGTCATGATCTTTTCCGAAAGCTGCCGTATCTGTGTGTTCACATCGCTGCCCTCTGAAATATTGATCAGGGCAATTTCAAAATACACCCAGAAATTGCTGGTCTCCATCATCTTCGGCATTGGCGTGGAGTCCTCATAGCAATTGTAGAATGCCTCCAGCTTCCCGGCCTTGTCAGCAGGCAGCTCAGCCAGACGGTTGGCCGGCATTTTACCGGTCATCTCATACAGCGAAGAAGCCGCATCTCCTGTCAGATAGGCAGCAAATTTCTCTGCTTCCCCCTGCCTCATACTATAGCCGTTCACTACCACAGCGTTGGTTACCGACAGGGCATGTCCGGAAATTTCCGAAGAAGGGTCGGGCACCTTGGAAATACCGTAAGCATAAGGAAAAGCCCCATTTGCTCTTGCATTTTCCAGCGTATCCACCACATCCGTTGTGGCAATGGTAAAAATCAACTTACCATCCATAAAGTCCTGGATTACACTCTCATAGGATACCTCACTGTGATCAATTGAGAAGAACTGTCCCAGATTCTGATAAATCTGCATTCCCTGAATCGTTTCCAGATTGTAAAGATCTACCTGACTGGTGTCATCCTCGGCAACGCCTCCCAGAAGGAAGGCATCGGTGGCAAACTGATAGTTATAGAAAATATGGGACAAATCCCAACGCATAAAGGCTTCTACGTTTTCCGGCGCATCATGACCATCCGCAAATTCCAGAATTTCATCAATATTGGCGGGGGCTGCACTTTCTCCAAGCTGTTCCAGATAAGTCTGGTTATAAATAAGGGCCGCCGTCTCAAAACTCAGCGGATAGCCGATGAGCTT
>USSP01000340.1 GCA_900557385.1 uncultured Lachnospiraceae bacterium | reverse complement strand
GGCATAGAACCGGGGAATCAGATGAATCAGGGAAGTTTTGCCACACCCGGTTTCTCCCATAATTGCCACGGTTTCATTGGGGTTTACCGTAAAACTGATATCGTGAAGTACCGGAATGTCTCCATCCTCATATTGAAAAGAAACATCCTTGAATTCAATTTTTCCTTGAAATCTTCCGGGATGGGAAATGGCGTTTTCCCTATCCTTTATTTTAGGTTCGGAGTAATAAATCTCCATGATCTTCCGGGATGCCGCTGCGAAACGCTGAAATTCGTTCATAATATTTCCCATCTGCCGCATAGGATTGGCGATGGCCCAGACCAACCCGGAAAAAGATACATATTCTCCCATGGTAAGGCTTCCGTTGATCAGGAAAACACCGCCTACACCGAGCAGAACCACCGGCATCAGGTTGGCGATGCTCTCCACGTACGGATAAAATTTCAACCATACCATGGCAGTGGCTTTGTTGATTTTGCAGTAGTCCTGGTTCGCCTGGTCAAATTTTGCAATCTCATAGTCTTCTCTGGCGAATGCCTTTACCACACGGTTTCCGGAAATATTCTCTTGGGCACAGGTGTTCATCTGCGCCAGTTTTTCCCGCAGAAGGGCATGCATGGGTGCCACTTTATTCCGAAACCGATAGATGATCCAGAACACAAAAGGCGAAATGATCAAAATGCACAACGCCATTTTCCAATTCATTGAAAAGAAAAAGATAGCAGCGGTTCCAAACAGGGTAAAAGATTCTATCACCATACGGGCTACCCAGGCAATCATATGCCGGACAGAATCCAAATCTCCCGTCATACGGGTCATCAGATCACCGGTTCGATAGGTACTGTAAAAGGTCATGTCCTGGCGCTGGATTTTGTCATAAAGGAAATTGCGGACGCGAAACAACACTCTCTGGGAGACAATCTCGTAGAGCATGCAATCCCCATATGTAATAAGAGCCCGGAAGATCGTCAATCCCACCATAGCTGTCAGAAGTCGATAGAATACATCTCTATGGAGCTGCATATTTTCCACAGCATTGTCTCCGGTAAGAAACAAGTCCACGATTTGTCCCGAAAAATACGGCACCGTCAGCTGTAGGATGTTATAAAGCAGCGTGCCCGCCACTGCTATCATAAAAATCCAACGGCTTCCTTGCATATTTTCCCATACCCACTGTAATTTCGATTTGGGAAACTGATTTTTCTTTGTTTTCATATCCATAACCATACCTTTCCAAAAGGTTCATTTACATTTTGGATATTGTACCAATTTGTATACGGACATGATATAATTCAATCACACAGAAATAGAACATTTCTATTCTGAATGAAAGGACAGGTATCACATTTATTTATGAAAACACTGTTTGAATTCGGAGATATTCTGCATTCTCCGATTGAAGCTTTCTATTGCAACACAGAGAATTTCGGGCTTCCCGTAGAGTCACACTGGCACTACTTTGTGGAAATTCTTTACATGCAGAAAAATACCGTCACCGTCAACTGTAACGATATCTCTTATCAGTTAACGCCTGGCCAGGTCATCCTGCTGCCGCCTCAGGCGATGCACTCCATCTATTCGGAAAATAACGATTTTTTTCAGTATGCCTGCGTCAAGTTCAATCTCAACCGGATTCCATTAATCGGAAGTTATTTTCCCAATTTGAATTATGCTTTTCATCAGGTACTGAAAGCGGAATGTCCTCCCATCATCTTTACCACGGAGGAATTGGACGCTCTGGATCTTACAGAACTCTTCGCAACCATCATAAAGGAATCACAGGAGAAACGATATGGCTATAACGCTTACATTTACTCGCTGTTGTCCATGTTAATTCTGAAAATATTGCGGAACTGGCATGATAGGGGAATCCATTTTGAATCAAAATCGATCTCGGAAAATGAAGAATTGAACATTCATGATGTTTTGGTTTATATTGATGAACATTCACAGGAAAATATCAATGTGGAAGAGCTTGCCCATCATTACCACATGAGTTACTCCTACTTTGCCAAGCTGTTTCACAAGCATTACGGGCAAAGCTGTAAGCAGTACATTGAATTTGTACGGCTCAGCAAAGTGGAAAATCTGTTGCTCTTCACTGACTATGATCTGAATTATATCGCCAATGAAACCGGATTTGCCGATTGCAGCCACCTGATCCGCACCTTTAAGAAGCATTATCAGATTACGCCAAAGCAGTTTCGGCTGCAGCACGAATCAACCACTCCGTTTTCATCATAAGCTTTTTATTTCCGTTCCACAGCGAGGGCAATGCAGTCTGATTTTACCTTTATAACCTTCTGCAATACTGAAAGCAATGAACTATCCAATTCAAAAACCGTCAGTCTGGACATTGCAAGACAGATCTGCCAGGCAAAACATAATAGGCATATCCGCAAAGGATTCCACTGTTTCAAATCTTTTCCAGTAAAATAACCACATATTTGTGTGAAACATGAAAGTTTCACACCACTGCCACCGGGTAGGAATGCACAGAGCATTCGCCACACA
>USSP01000339.1 GCA_900557385.1 uncultured Lachnospiraceae bacterium | reverse complement strand
TGCGAAGCAAAATCCGAGTCCCCTGACGAGGAGAGGATTTGCCTCCTTGTTTTGCGAAGCAAAATCCGAGTCCCCTGACGAGGAGAGGATTTGCCTCCTTGTTTTGCGAAGCAAAATCCGAGTCCCCTGACGAGGAGAGGATTTGCCTCCTTGTTTTGCGAAGCAAAATCCGAGTCCCCTGACGAGGAGAGGATTTGCCTCCTTGTTTTGCGAAGCAAAATCCGAGTCCCCTGACGAGGAGAGGATTTGCCTCCTTGTTTTGCTTTTGAAAGAACTTTTGTTGATGAAATAAGAATAGCAAAATCAACTGTAGGAAAATACCAGAAAACTGTGTCGAATTATCATAATTTCTGACCTTTTACTTTTTTTCGATAATCCATGGGCGTACAGCCCTCACTCTGACGAAATACATAAGTAAAATTACTGTAATTGCTGTATCCTACATGATCGGCAATCATGGTGACACTAAGCTCTGTTGTCTCCAGAAGCATTTTCGCTGCCTTCATTTTTTCCTGGGTCATATATTTTTTCAGCCCCAGTCCGGTTCGCTTTTTGAAGATTTTCGTAAAGTATTCGGGATTCATTCCCACATATTCTGAGATTTCTGCAACGGAGATATCTTTATCCATGTTTTCATGAAGATATTTGATTGCCTGTTCAATTACATCAATATCCGTGCCCGCCATTTCACTTCGTATTTTTTCTACGATTTTAATAAGTGCCCCTTTAAAAGAGTCCAGATCTTCATAGGATGTCATATATGCGAGATAAGGAAGCTGCTCGTCAAAAATGCGGCCGCTTTCTATATTATTGCTGATCATGTGACTCAACAGCAAGCCTGTCACTGCCTGGTGAAACAGTGCCATATAGTTTAAATCTGTCCTGTTTCTACGGGAATATCTGTCAATATATTCCTGCACGCTGTCCAGAAATTCCCGGTACATTTTTTTGTCCAGGAGTTTTCCCCAGGAACCCAGCTGCGCCTCGAAAGAATATGCCTGTTTTTCATTAGTATCGATTCCACCGGACATCTGAATTCCATCCTCTTTTCGGATATTATTCTTAGCCCTTTCCTCCAGGTTTGTAACCTGTTCCCGCATCTGGGAAAGTTTCCCGGCTGTTCCCGGATAGATGGCAATTGAGGTATCCAGCAATCTCTCAAAAAAGGCATGCATGGTTTCTAAGATCTCCGTCAACTGCGGAGTTTCCGGCTGTTCCTCCTCCTTCATGCAAAGGAAACAGTAAAAGTCCCCTTCCGTTTCCTTTAAAAATAAAGATACCTTCAAAGGCATAGATTGGAACAGTTCATTGGTAATGTTGTAATATACGGAGCGCAGTAATTCTCTGTCAAACCGATGAAAATCCTTTTCTGTACGCACAACTTGTACAAGAACAGGCAGAATCACGGTGTCTGCACTATAGTCCGGATCATGAACGTTTACCAGTTTTTCCAGCCAGAGTTCTTCTTCGTTCTGGTGGGAAAAATAGGCACGAACCCCTTCCTCCAGCAACGCTTCTTCGTGGTTACTGTAAAAATTCCCCTTTTCCATGATCTGTCGATTTTTTCTTTCAATGGTCAGCTGCCGTATGGCTCTTTCTACCACCTTGTCCAGTTCGTAATCACTAACCGGCTGCAAAAGGTAATCAAAGCTTTGCAGGGAAATTGCCTGTTTCATATAATTGAAATCCGCATGGGATGTCAGAAACACAAATTTGACATCCTCATAATTCGACAGTACCCACTTTGCAAACTGGATACCATCTTCTTTCGGCATGACAATATCGCATAAGAAAATATCATAGGTTGTCTGTGTCATGAGCTGTCGTGCCATTTCTGCACTGGTGGCAATATCTGCACATTCTATGGCATGTTTCTCCATATCCAGTTGTTCCTGTACCATTTTGGCAATGGAAATCTCATCATCAATAATCAGAATTTTCATGGTTTTGTCCTTCTCTGGGAAGCAAAATTTCTGTTATGGCTCCTCCCATGGTGTCATTATAAAATACAATATCTGCTTTTTCTCCACAGAAATGATGAATACGGTATTTAATATTATCGATTCCCACATGGTTGGAATGGCAGGCAAATCCGGCATAGGGTTTGTTTAATTCCTTTAACATCTCCTCAGAGTAGCCCTTTCCGTTATCACTGATTTTGATACATAAAAATTCCCCTTCTTCATCCTGTCTCTGATTCACGCTGACCTTCAATGCTAAAATCTTTCCCGGTTCCTTGGCATATTTAATGGAGTTTTCCACAAAAGTCTGCACAGTCAGAATTGGAATCCGGATATCCTCTGAGACTGCTTTCACATCGGTCTGCAGCAGAATCGGTTCCTGTCCTTTGATAATATAAAGATTTACATAGGCTTGTACTTCTTCCAGTTCTTCCTTCAGACTTACCAGATCCGCCTGGTTTTTAAAAATATATCGAAAATGATGGGAAAGGGAATAAAGAAATGTCCGCATTGTGGTAACATCCTGCTTCCCCAACAGAGAATCCAGCAAATTCATACATG
>USSP01000338.1 GCA_900557385.1 uncultured Lachnospiraceae bacterium | reverse complement strand
ACGTCCTTCCGTCAATCTGACGCAGCGGCCGCCGCGGATATCTATAGCAGGAAAAATTATCATGGCTGCCACTCCTTAAAAGCACGCAGCAGGCCAAGCCCTGCCCGGCTTGATTTTTCTGGATGGAACTGAAAAGCCTGCACACTGCCGCTGCCGACGGCAGCCGTTATTTCCATACCATAATCACATACGGCAGTAATGAGCTCTTGCTGCTGCGGCTCAACATGAAAGCTGTGCACAAAGTACACATATTCAGCTTCTGCTTGCTGCAGCAGCGGCGAACTGCTGCGCAAACTCAGCTTGTTCCAGCCCATATGTGGGATCACCATATCCGGAGCAACGATTTTTTCTACTTTGCCGGGGATCAGCCCCAAACCGTTGCATTCTTCAAATTCGTATCCTTTTTCAAAAATCAGCTGCATACCCAGACAAATTCCCAGAAAAGGTTTCTTGTGAGCTTCTTCCTGAATGATGTTGGTCAATCCGCTGTCGTGCAGCATCTGCATGGCACTGGGGAATGCCCCTACGCCGGGCAAAATCAATGCATCTGCTTTGCGAATTGCTTCCGGATCAGAAGTCAGTTCGCCAGCTAATCCCAGATAGTCCAGTGCATTTTTCACACTGAAAATATTGCCGGCACCGTAGTCGATAATGGCAATCATGTTTACAGCACTCCTTTCGTGGACAAGGTTTTTCCTGCTTCCAGCGGGGTTACCGCGGTTTTTAAGGCATGGGCAACGGCTTTGAATGCTGCCTCACACTTGTGGTGATCGTTAGAGCCATACATCATATTCACATGAAGCGTGATGCCGGCGTTGAATGCAAAGGCACGGAAAAATTCTTCCGTCAGGCAGGCATCATACTGTCCGATCATGGCATTGGTGAATGTCCCCTGAAATACCAAAAACGGACGGTTGCTGATGTCCAGACTGCAAAATGCCAGAGCTTCGTCCATGGGAATAAATGCACTGCCGTAACGAGTAATACCAGACTTATCGCCCAGTGCCTCGCCCAGTGCTTTTCCCAGAACAATACCGGTGTCCTCTACAGTATGGTGTCCGTCCACATAGAGGTCACCCTTTACAGCAATGTCCATGCTGATGCCGCTGTGAACAGACAGTGCTGTTAGCATATGGTCAAAAAAGCCGATGCCGGTATCGATATTGGCAGTTCCTATGTTGTCTAGTTTTACGGCTACCTGTATGTCTGTTTCTTTGGTCTTTCGTGCAAGTTGTGCTTGCCGCATATGGATTCCTCCCTATACTTTTTAGTCATCATCGTCAAAGAAAGCATCATCAATCTGTTTGAACTCATATATTGTTTCAATATGAACACCGAGATTATATTCAATCATTAAATGTATTAGCATATCGCCATCTACTAAAACAATTTTTTGTGGCATTTTTTGATTAGCAAGTTGAATTGCTTCATTTGAGTATTTCGCTGTCGTAATAAACAAACCTTTAGAAGCACCTTTTCCAACTAATGCACCTAAAAACTTTTGGATTTCTGGTCTGCTGACTGTAGAATCTAGCTTCCATTGTTTGGCTTGCACATAAATTGTATCAAACCCAAATTTATCTGCTTTTATTGAACCGTCAATGCCAGCATCGCCCGATTTTTTTGTAACACTAGGTTCTCCATATCCCATCTTCTCCAACAACTGAACAACTAATTTTTCAAAATCATAAGGAGACATTTTTAAAACTTTTTGCATCAAGTTAATAGCAAGACTTTCATTAAGTTGGCGACTAATAGTATCTAACTGTTCTTGAGGATCTTGCAAACTTAATTCAGAAGATTCGCTATCATTGCAAGTGGAGTTGTCCATAGAATTAGCTATTGATTTTTGCTCTTTTTCTCCTTTGAATTGGCGAAAAGATTCAAATTGTGTAAGATATTTGAGAGTTATATTTTGTACTCCATTTTTTGCAGCTTGTTTCCCTAATGTTGTGATTATATATTTTGATCGGCTTGGACTTTCAATAAGACCTGCATTCTTTAGGTATATCTCTGCCCATGCAATTCTATTGCTGTATTTGTATTGTCCACTAGTTAATCTTTCTTGTAGTTCTTCTTCTGTTATGGAATAATAACTCACACAATGATTACGAATATCTTTTGTAGAATGTTCTTTTTCATCTAATAGGCATTCCATAACGGGAGCAAAAAATTCAAAATATTTTGGAATTGCCATTACTTTTCTTCGTCCTCAAACCGAACGGTAATTGCATTGGCGTGTGCGGTCAGACCTTCCTTGTTGGCAATCAGCACAATATCGTCCTTAGCTGCATGCAGAGCGTCCTTGGTATAGTAGGTGTAGCTGGAACGCTTGGTAAAACTCTGCACGCCCAGCGGAGAGAAGAACCGTGCCGTTCCGCTGGTGGGCAGAACGTGGTTCGGACCAGCGTAGTAATCGCCCAGCGGTTCCGATGCATATGCTCCCAGAAATACCGAACCGGCATTGTCCAGTGCTCCCAGCAGTTCCATGGGGTTTTCCATAAGTACTTCCAAGTGTTCCGGT
>USSP01000337.1 GCA_900557385.1 uncultured Lachnospiraceae bacterium | reverse complement strand
CGATTCAGCGAGCCTATGAATCCAACCAGAAACTGATTCAGACCTATGACAGCTCCTTGGAAGTTGCAGTAAATCAGGTTGGTAAATTATAAAGGAGGTAAACCAGTATGGTTAGAAGCTTATGGAGCGGTGCAACCGGTATGATTGCACAGCAGACCAATGTTGATACAATTGCAAATAACCTTGCCAATGTAAATACGGTGGGGTATAAAGCAGAAGTTAACGAATTTAAATCTTTACTTTATCAGACATTACAGACACGTACGACCTCAGCCAGTGGCAATCCGAAGCCCATCACTTCCCAGGTAGGACTGGGAGTTCGCAATGCGGCGATTTCCTCCGTTTTTAAACAGGGAAATCTTCTGGCATCGGAGAAAACATCCTCCTTTGCCATTGAAGGTGACGGCTTCTTTTCTGTGAGAGGTGCAGACGGAGGTACATATTATACCAGAAACGGTGATTTCACCTGGGCGATGAATACCGGTGGAGGAATTGAACTGACCACATCAGACGGGTATCCTGTGCTGGATTCCCAGGGAAAAGCAATCACCTTTTCCAATCAGTACAGCAGCTCGAAGATCAGCATTGATGCAGACGGCTATATCTGTTATCCAGATCAGAAGAATAATCCCCAACGGCTGGGACCCCGTATCGGACTGACGCAGTTCAACAACCCCAACGGTCTGGAAAAAGCCGGAAACAGCTTATATCAGGCGACCGCAGCCAGCGGGCCGGCAATCAATGAGGCAACCAGCAATAATGTGAAGAAGAGCGTATTGCACCAGGGATATTTGGAGGGTTCCAATGTTCAGGTAGCAGATGAAATGGTAAATCTGATCGTGGCACAGCGTGCTTATGAGATGAACTCCAAGACCATTACGACTTCGGATACCATGATGCAGGAAGCAAACGAACTGAAACGATAGTTACTGTTTACACAGCGGTAACAGAATGTGAGGGCAGGCTATGGATTTTAGCAGCATTACCGGAATGGTGGATTACACCAGAACCCAGGCAATGTCAGAACAGTCATCCAAGCTGCGGCAGACCACGGAGAAGGATTACTCGCAGGCTTCTGATGACGAACTGATGGATGCCTGCAAGGAATTTGAATCCTATCTTCTGGAGCAGGTTTTCAAGGAGATGACCAAGACGGTCTCCTTTGTGGATAAAGACGACACCAATTCCGCGCTGGTGGAATATTTCGGTGATAGTGTGATCCAGGAGATCAGTAAACAGTCCACAGAATCACAGGGACTGGGAATTGCACAACAGTTGTACGAACAGATGAAAAGGAATTATAACCTTTAAGATAAATCCACCACTCCCGTACAGGGGTGGTGGATTTTTATGAAAGGCCTTAAGACACCATGGAAAACGTTACCGGTTATATTGACCATATTATTTATCAGAATGAAACCAACGGGTACACCGTGCTTCAGCTTACCACGAAAGAGGAGGAGCTGATTTGCGTAGGCAGCTTTCGCGGCGCAGGACAGGGCGACCATGTGAAACTTACAGGCAGCTTTGTGGAACATAACATGTACGGAAACCAGTTCAAAGTCTCTGCCGTGGAAATCCTCCAGCCGGAGGATGCAGTGGCCATGGAACGGTACCTGGCTTCCGGCGCACTGAAAGGTGTGGGACCGGCACTGGCTGCCAGAATTGTGAAACAGTTCGGGGATGACACCTTCCGGATTATGGAAGAGGAACCGGAACGACTGGCGGAGATCAAGGGAATCAGCGAACATAAAGCCCGGGAAATCTCCGCACAGATGGAGGAGAAAAAAGAACTGCGGGAAGCTATGGTATTTTTACAGAACTATGGAATTTCCAATAATCTGGCAATCAAGATTTACAATACCTATGGCACCATGACCTATAGCATTTTACGGGAAAATCCCTATCGGTTGGCAGAGGATGTGGCAGGCATCGGTTTTAAAATGGCGGATGAGATCGCTTCAAAGATCGGAATTCATGTGGATTCGGAATATCGGGTGCGGAGCGGCATTTTATATACCCTGCTGCAGGCATCGGCAGATGGAAATGTGTATTTGCCCAGAGAGGAATTACTTCAAAAAGCTTCGGGACTGCTTGGGCTGGATCGGGAGAACATGGATGCCCAGCTTTCCAATCTGGCCATGGAACGGAAGGTTGTGATAAAGGAACAACATGTATATGCCACGAACTATTACTATGCAGAATTGAATACGGCGAAAATGCTTCATGACCTGAACATTTCCATGAGCACCGGATTGGCATCTACGGAATATGATGAAAGTGAGTTGGATATCCAGCGAAAAGCCTTAAATCAACAGATCCGGCAGATTGAAGAACAACTGCAGATCGAACTGGATGACCTGCAGCGGGAGGCAGTATTTCAGAGCATCTGCAACGGAATCCTGATTTTGTCCGGAGGACCGGGAACCGGAAAAACCACGACCATCAACATTCTGAGCGGCTATCTCCAACCGCGCGCCGGACAGTGTCTGATCTTCGGCGAGGATATCCGCACGATGCGGCCCGAAACCCGC
>USSP01000336.1 GCA_900557385.1 uncultured Lachnospiraceae bacterium | reverse complement strand
CTTTACGGAATCCACAACGACTGCCAGGCATTCTTCCAGGAAGTCTGCTGCCTCTTCTTCATTCTCTGCCACAGGCTCATCAAACAACTGGCCCTGTTTCTCCAAAAAGCACTGCAGTACTTTCTCATCGTATTCATTACTCATAAGCTTCACCCTCCTATTTTATAGTAATCCTCTTCGATTTAGTTCCTGATAAACTCTCGCCACAGGTAATCCCACTACGTTATTGTAATCACCGCAGATTGCCTGCACATAAGCAGCGCATTTACCCTGAATGCCATAGGATCCTGCCTTGTCCATCGGCTCCCCGGTAGCAATATAGGCTTCAATCTCTTCGCTGTCCATGGGATACATGGTCACATCCGTACATTCATAAAAGGTAATATGATGCCGTTTTTCCTCCTGCATCCAGTAAAGGGTCACTCCGGTGTAGACCTGATGGGTTCGTCCCTGTAAAGTATCCAGCATGCGAAAGGCATCATCTATATCCTTGGGTTTACCCAAAACCTCTCCCCATACAGAAACCACCGTATCTGCACCGATCACAACGGTATCCGTCAGTTCTTCTCCGGCCTGTTCCAGTTCCTCCCATACATGACCTGCCTTTTGGCGGGACAAATCCTGCACGACTTCTTCTGCCTGGGTTTTCTTTGTCTCTTCCGGCAGATTACTAACATGAACGGTAAACTCCAAGCCAATCTGCTCTAACAGTTCTTTTCTTCTTGGCGAAGCGGACGCCAACACTAATCTACTCATTTGCACTCGATTCCGGGATAAATACCCTTGGATTTTTCATTTCTTTTTCTTTCGCGGCTGCCTTTACTGCCTCCTTACAGAAGCTGTCCTGGGAATTAAAGCTTCCCTTTCCCCGTTTATCTACCTTCTCATAAGTTCCGTCCGGCTGCAGAACCGATGCCTTTTCCGTATCAGCCAGCTGTGCCTGGAGAATATGCCACAATCTTTCCCGCAGTTCCGGTTTTTCCACCGGGAACAAAATTTCCACGCGACGCTCCAGGTTTCTGGGCATCCAGTCGGCACTGCTGCAATAAAACTCAGGTGCACCGGCATTCTCAAAATAGAATATGCGGGCATGCTCCAGGAAATTACCTACAATGGAACGAACCGATATATTTTCGCTCACATCCGGGATTCCCACTTTAAGGCAACAGATTCCACGGATGATAAGTTCTATTTTTACCCCTGCAGAGGAAGCCCGGTAAAGCGCCTCAATCACATCCTTATCACACAGAGAATTCATCTTGGCAATAATATGGGCTTCCTTTCCCTCCTGGGCATTCTTGGTTTCTCTGTCAATCAGATACAGGAATTTATCCTTTAACCAGAGGGGCGCAAGAGAAAGCTTATTCCAGTTCCGGGGTTCGGAATATCCGGACAGCATATTAAAAACTGCTGTGGCATCCTCACCGATGCCCTCGGAACAGGTAAACATACCGATATCGGTGTATAATTTTGCGGTAGCGTCATTATAGTTTCCGGTTCCCAGATGCACGTATCGACGGATTCGATCCTCTTCTCTACGCACCACCAGGGTAATCTTACTGTGGGTTTTTAAGCCTACCAGACCGTAAATGACATGGCATCCTGCCTTCTCCAGCATCTTTGCCCATACGATATTATTTTCCTCATCGAATCGTGCCTTTAATTCCACCAGAACCGATACCTGTTTTCCGTTCTCTGCCGCTTTCGCCAGCGCCATAATGATGGGGGAATTGCTGCTGACACGGTACAATGTCTGTTTAATGGCAAGTACATCCGGATCCTTTGCCGCTTTCTGGATGAATTCCACGACCGGAGAAAAAGTTTCATAGGGATGATACATAAGAACATCCCCCTTACGAATCTCTTGGAAAATATCACACCCCTCAGGAAACGCCGGTACCGGCTGTGGCGTATATTTCGGTGTCTTCAGATGGTCAAAACCGTCCATTCCATACATCTTCATAAGGAATGTCAGATCCAAAGGTCCATCAATCTTGTAGATGGCAGCCTCTGACAAAGCCAGTTCCTCACGGATAATCTTAAGCAATCTGCTATCCATGTCCTTAGCTGCTTCCAGTCTGATTGCTTCTCCCCACTGCCGATGCTTCAACTGTTTCTCAATCTCCTTCAACAGATCCGCTGCATCGTCCTCATCAATGGTAAGGTCTGCATTTCTCATAATACGGAAAGGGTAAGCACATACAATATCATAGTTTAAGAACAGCTTTTCCATATTCCGTTCAATGATCTCTTCCAGCAGAATCACTGCCCTTGTTCCTTCTTTGGAAGAAGGGATCGGCACAATACGGGACAGCACACTGGGTACCTGCACCATGGCAAATTCCAGCTGCTTTTTATTGTTCTTCTTATCTTCTTTCTTCGGTGCAAGCAATGCCCCGATATTCAGAGACTTATTGCGGATCAGCGGAAACGGTCTGGAAGAGTCCACTGCCATAGGGGTAAGCACCGGATATACATTCTCTTCAAAATACTGATCCACGTATTCCTGCTGCTTTGCATCCAGATCTTCATGCTTTTCCACCA
>USSP01000335.1 GCA_900557385.1 uncultured Lachnospiraceae bacterium | reverse complement strand
TTTGTTTTATGGAATTTATAAGGCTTTCTTGATAGCGGCAAGAAGTTCGTCGTAGGTTTCAAATGCAGGTAAATCCGGGTTGTCGGCTTTGATCTGGTCGGTACTCTTAAAAAGGAAACCGGCCTTGCTGGCTTTAATCATACCCAGGTCGTTATAGCTGTCGCCGCTGGCAATGGTATCGTAGCCGATGGACTGCAATGCCTTAACAGTGGTAAGCTTGGAATTCTCGATTCGCATTTTGAATCCGGTAATCTCTCCGTCCTCTGCCACTTCCAGGGAATTGCAGAAGATGGTGGGCCAGCCCAGCTTTTTCATCAGCGGGGTTGCAAACTGGGTAAAGGTATCACTGATGATGATAACCTGGGTGAGACTTCTCAGCTCGTCCAGGAACTCTTTTGCACCGGGCATGGGGTCGATGGTTGCGATGGTATCCTGGATTTCTTTCAGTCCCAGTCCATGCTCTTTTAAAATCCCCAGACGCCATTTCATCAGTTTATCATAATCGGGTTCGTCACGGGTGGTTCTCTTCAATTCCGGGATACCACTTGCCTGAGAAAAAGCAATCCAAATCTCCGGTACCAGAACTCCCTCTAAGTCCAAACATACAATATTCATAAGGCTATTTCCTCGTCTTTCTGTTTTCTTCCTGTTTATCATACCCCATTACTGGGAATCATTCAACCGTGTTGCATATTTCACCCGGTAAATTCTGTGAAGGGACTGATCTATCTGATCCTCGGTAAGCGCTCCGGTATTCACAGCTTCCAACACACCTGCATAGGCATCTTCAAAATTTTCCGGCATATAAATCATATCCACGCCGGCACGGATTGCCTTTACCGCTGCTTCCCCCGCAGTATAATACTCGGTAATGGCAGCGTCGGTGAAGTCATCGGTAATTACAATGCCTTTAAATCCCAGTTCTCCGCGAAGTAAATCCGTCACTACCGTGGCACTTAGTACGCACGGGGTATTGTCCCCGGTCACATTGGGGGCAGATACATTGCTGATCATGCAGAAATCCGCTCCGGCATCAATCCCCGCTTGAAACACAGGAAATTCCTGTGCGCGCAACTGATCGGTATCACTCTGGATAGATGCCATTCCCTGTTCCGTATCTGTATGATCCTCATCTGCAGCAACGATTCCCGGAAAAGTTTTCAGGCAGGCACTGACCTGACTGCCTTCCAGACCCTCCACGAATGCTCCTACATAGGAGGAGGCCTGTGTACTGTCTGTTCCGAAAGAATTTGTTTTTCCATCTAAATTAGCAGAAGGAGCAAGGTTTACATTAATACCAAGTTCAGAAAGATAACCACCCATTTCGCTTCCTGCAGAACGGGCTGTAGAACTGTCGCCTGACGCTGCCAGTTCTGCAAAGGTTTTGACATCGGTTACAGAAATAGCACTTTTCGCTACCGTACCTTCTTCTCCTTCTTCTACCACTGCCAGAAAAATAGGATAACGGCTCATCGTTGCCGTAGTGGAAAGCATGGTGCTGAACTGATCTGCTGATTTAATGTTTGCCGTGCGGTACACCAGTCCACCGATGGCATGATCATTAAGTGCCGTCTGCGTCGCCTCTCCGGCCTTTACTGCAGTCCCCACTCCGGTAAGCTGCTCCGGTGTGATAATGAAAAGTCCTGCAACCTTATCTTCCAGAGACATAGCATCAATACAGGTATCCACCACATCATCCAGAGCATCACGTTCTTCCTGGGGCTCTTCTTCCATGGGCTCCGGCTCCGAAATTACAATTTCCTGGGATTCCTGTTCCGTCTCCTGTTGCTGCTGTTCTGCCAGCTGTGCTGCTTCCTGTCTGCTCCGCACTACATTTGCTACCTTCAAGGCTGCCATAACGATGCCGATAACCACCAATGCAATAGCGATCACCGTAGTCACATATACCAATATCTGATTGCGGACTCTGCGTCTATGACGCTCCTCGCGTCTTGAAAACTCCTGTCCGTTATCTTTCATCTTTTTACTCCTCGCGCTTCCTTATTCGTTTCTGATTGCCGCCAGAGGACTTAACTTCATGGCACGCAGGGACGGGAAAAATCCTGCCAGCATACCAACCACAATGGCAAAGCCCAAAGACGCCAGTGCCAGCCACGGCGGAATATAGGAAATAGCTGCTCCTTCCATTCCTCCCATGACTTCTCCTAATTTTAACACATTATTGAGTAAAACGGAAATCCCATAGCTGAGTGCCAGTCCTACAGCTCCTCCAATCAATCCAATGAACGCCGCCTCTAATAAAAACAGCATACGAATATCCCCTAAATTGCAGCCAAGTACTTTCATAATACCGATTTCCTTGGTTCGTTCATAGATGGACATCATCATCGTATTCGCAATACCGATTGCCGCAACCAAAAGGGAAACGGCACCGATTCCTCCGAGAACCGCCTGAATCAAGCCCATCTGCTGTTGCTGCTGCTGAATCCAGTCCGCATTGCTGTATGCCTCATAGCCCATGTCGTTAATCATTTTCTGGATTGCCGACACATTGTCGATTTTGTCCACATAGACATAAAGCTGGTTGTAGT
>USSP01000334.1 GCA_900557385.1 uncultured Lachnospiraceae bacterium | reverse complement strand
CAATGCTTTCATGACATATTTTCCCTCGCCGAACCAGAGAATCAGCTCATCACACTCCTCGATACAATCTGTCACATTTCCATTGCGGTGGTACAGATACGCCAGTTCATAAGCCCATTTTTCTTTGTATTCTCTCTGTTTCAGCTTTTTCAGGACATCAATGCGATCTTCTAGTCCCGCATCCTGTGCCTCATATAGCTTGTAGAGCAGAATATATTTCCCGGTATCTTTCGGTGCGATCTGCACGAATTCTTTGTAGTACTCAATTGCCTGTACAAATTCCTCCAGCTTAATGGAAAGTTCGCACAGCGAATATACGATCTGGCGTCCGCCGGGATGCCTGTCATACGCCAAAAGGAGGATGTTTTTACTATCCTCGTATCTTCTGTTGATTTTGTAAATATCACTTACCGTACAGAGCATCATAACACTCTTGACCCGATTCCAGTCAATGGTGTCACAAATCTCCATGGCTCCCGCATAATCCCCTTCGGAAACCAGGCGTTTGATCTCATCTGCACGTACTTTATATTCATATTTATCCAACGCGCTCACCTCGTAACATGCGTGTAAAAATAGTATGCCTAATTTAATGAATTAAGTTTACCATAGCAGTTACGCAATGTCAAAACGGTTCCCGTATTTTATCGCAAAATAAGGAAATTTTTTATGCCTGTAACACAAGATATGGCATAATTGGTTAATTCAGGATATTGGACAGCTGTGCAAACTGTTCCAGGGTCAGGGCTTCCCCCCGGATGAGCGGATTCAATCCCATCTGTTCCAGTGCCGCAGTCACATTCTCTCTGGTCACATGCAGCTTCTGTTCATGGGATAAACTATTGGCCAGTGTCTTACGCCGCTGATTAAAAGAGGCTCGAATCATGGCAAACATCCGGTGTTCATCCTTTACCTCCACCGGAGGAATCTCATACCGGGTAAGACGGATTACCGCACTTGCCACATTGGGACGCGGCATAAAGCAGTTGGGCGGTACATTGGCAACGATTTCCGGTCGGGCATAATACTGTACTGCCAATGACAAGGCTCCGTATTCCTTGCTTCCGGGTCCCACCTGCATCCGATCCGCCACTTCCTTCTGTACCATGATTGTAATGCTTTTCAGAGGGACATGACTTTCAAACAATCCCATGATAATGGGAGTCGTAATGTAATAGGGCAGATTTGCTACCACCTTAATGGGCTTGCCTCCATTGCGTTCCTGCACCAGTTTGGCAATGTCTACCTTTAAAATATCTTCATTAATCACTGTCACATTGTCATACGCGGACAACGTATCTTCCAGAATGGGAATGAGTTTTTTGTCGATTTCCACGGCAACCACTTCTCTTGCTGCCTCTGCCAGATACTGGGTCATGGTGCCGATACCCGGTCCGATTTCCACCACACAGTCTTTCTTTGTAATGCCCGCCGAGTCAATGATTTTGTCTAAAACATGGGGATCAATGAGAAAGTTCTGCCCGAATTTCTTCTGAAAGTTAAAATTGTATTTCTGTAAAACTGCAATCGTCTCCGTGGGATTTCCTAAATATGCCATGCGATTCCTTTCTTCGTCAAATGTATGTGGTTGTTGTCTGCTGTTCTTCCTCTTTTAGCCGGGTTCCTGCAGCTTAAACAGACATTTGGCATTCTTCTCTGTGATTTGAATAACTTCTTCCGGCGTCAGACCTTTGATCTGTGCTATCTGTTCTACTACAAAAGGAAGATTAAGGGAACTGTTGCGTTCTCCCCTATGAGGAACCGGTGCCAGATAAGGACAATCTGTTTCCAATACAATACGATCTATGGGAAGCATATCCACGGTTTCCCGAAGCTTTTTCCCATTCTGAAAGGTAATCACACCACCAATGCCAAAATAAAAGCCCATTTTCAGGAAAGTTTTCGCCAGCTCTGCCGAATAAGAATAGCAATGTACCACGCCGCCGATCTGCTGCGCGTTATGTTCCTGCATGCAGGCAATCGTATCCTGCGCTGCCTCCCTGGAGTGGATGATCACAGGCAATTTCAGTTCCTTCGCCAGTTCCAGCTGTCGTCCAAACCAGAATTGCTGGGTAGTGCGGTCCGTGTCTTCATAATGATAGTCCAGTCCGATCTCTCCTACTGCCACGATACGTTCCTGTCCACACCATTCTTGTAACAGCGGAAAGTTCTCTTCCGTCAGCTCATAGGTCTCACTGGGATGAATACCAATTGCTCCGTAGAAAAAGGGATAGCGTTCCACCAGTTTCAGGGTGCGTCTGCAGGAATCCAGGCTTGCGCCTACGTTGACCACGGGGCTGATGCCCTGTTTGGGAAGTTGGGCAATGAGCGTTTCTCTGTCGCTATCAAAGGCTTCATCATCATAATGAGCATGGGTTTCAAAAATCATTTTTGTCTCCATTCTGAAATTCTTAACAAGAACTAAATTTTTTTTTAAAAAAATACTTGCAATCCAAAAGACATTATACTATAATAACACTTGCGTTGCAAATGAGATGTAACAAAAGACGCACCGCTAGCTCAGTTGGTAGAGCACCTGACTCTTAATCAGGGTGTCCAGGG
>USSP01000333.1 GCA_900557385.1 uncultured Lachnospiraceae bacterium | reverse complement strand
CTAAGCCGGGCATTCTTTATTTTACTTCCGATATCATACTCCATACTGCCTCACCTCCCTGGCTCTTTTAGTATAGGGACAATATTTCTTACCGTCTATCAAACGACTTTGACAGCGCCAAAAATACATGTCAAAATCCTTTTACATCCGCTATAAAGTTTCCATGATTCTTTCCTCCACACTTTCTAACACTCTATCACAGTTTATCGTAAATTGAAAGAGAGGAAATACCATCAAAGCTCCCGGATTACTTCCTTTCGTACCGGATCCATATGCCCGTCAATAAGACCAAAGTCCATCTCCTTGTAACTCCATGCTGCTCTTCCAATACCATATTTTTCAAATACAGCATGAATGCTTTGATACCATTTCAAAGTATCCTCCGGGGATGCCAGATTGATCACTCCATATTCCCCACAATATAATGGTACATTTCTCTCCTCTGCCACAGAGACCGCCTCTGCAAACAGCTTTTCAAAAAATTCACTGTCCAGAGCATGGGCAATGTCCTTTGCCGGCTCCAGCATTATCATATTATCCGGCAGATACTTCTTTGTACTGTCCAAAAATACAGACATGTCATTATCAAAGGACATCCGGTAATCTGAAGGCATGGTATCTATCCAACCTGCTCCCTGATGCGTAAAGATCAACGGTTCATAGCAGTGAAAATTATAGACAATGTTCTCATCGGCAGGCATTGCCAGATCCTTCACAGCTGCCACACTGTTATTCCAATAACCGCCCACAAGGATCTTTACCGTCGGTGTAATCTTGCGGATACGGCGGATGCATTCCTGTGAAATGCCATTCCACGCATCCATGGTCTTTTCGTCCGTCACTTCATTAAGAAGCTCAAAGGCAACCTGATCTCCATATCCGGCAAATTTCCGGGCAATTTCCTCCCACAGTGTATAGAAATATTCCTGATAGCTCTCTTCCGCAAAAAATCCATGCTCCTGCTCGCCCTTATCAAAGGAATAACCTGCAGTTTTATGAAGATCCAGAATGACATTCAACCCATATTTGCGACACCACTCTACAGCACGCTTTACATACTCAAAACCGTCCTTCTTAAATGTTCCGTTTTCCTCCCGCAGGACATTGTAATCCATTGGCAGACGAAGATGGTCTAACCCCCATGTACTGAGACGCTTGATATCTTCCTCCTCAATAAAATGTTCCAGCCGTTCTTTGCTGTAATCACACTGTGACAGCCAGCCACCAAGATTGACACCCTTTTCATATCCGATCCATTTTCTCATCGTGATCACCTTTCCTTTCTTTTTCCTGCATTTATATAAGCGTAATCTGTTTTCTTTTTTACAACTTCATCATAGTATTATTTTGCCGGATATGATACAATAAAACAGATAAATATATCACGATACAGATATAATATTCATTTTCTATTGAAGGAGGCTCTCATACCCATGAACGTCAAAAAAGAACTCCAAAAGCTCCTTGTCAAACAGCAGGAGGAAGAATATTTTCATACCTCCATGGAGGAGGAATTTGCCTTCTACCGTGAGATTGCTTCCGGCAGGCAATCTGGATATTTTAAAGGGAGATATCGCCGCCCAGAACTGGGAGCATATGGGGACACTATCTGCAAATTTTCTGCAGAATATGAAATATCATCATGTGATCCTGATCGCCATGATCACCCGCTTTTGTATTGAAGGGGGACTGGATCCGGAGCAGTCCTTTACCCTCAGTGATCTTTTGATCCGAAAGGTCGATCAATGCACCGGCAAGGAAGAGCTCACCGGGATCAAGGTCGAGGCTGTCACCGCTTTTACCAATGCCATGCATGAGCTTCGCAAGGGCAAAGCTCTTTCCTATCATGTCCAGCATGGCGTGGATTACATTGTCAGACATATGTCCCACCCTCTTTCGAGCCGGGAGGTAGCTAAAGCTCTGGGACTTCACCCTGAGTACTTGTCAAAGCTTTTCAAAAAAGAAACAGGATATACCCTGCAACAGTATATCCTGCATAAAAAATGTGAAACCTCCTGCTACATGCTGAAAAACAGTACCATCAGCTGCACCGATATCAGTTCCTTTCTGGGCTTTGCCTCCTGCAGCCATTACATCCGCTGCTTCCACCGGGAATACGATGTCACTCCGAGACAATACCGGCGCAATGAGGATCTTACGGATTATTCCAGGCACTAGAATTTCCACTGTTTTTCCGGCATCCTGTACTTCAGGCACTCTGTAATAAAGAGGGAAAACCGGCGTTTTGCCCTTGTTTCCCACCACATTACGAGCATTTTCGGATACATTATTAGGTCACCGTATAATCACTGTCATACATCCGGCGAAGATTCTCCTTACTGTTGTACTGCTCACCGATACAAAACTCCTTGGACCAGGTCATGTAATATGCCCATGGTGTATGTGACTGCGCAAGGCAGTCCACATCTGGCATATAACCGACCTCCGCAAGTGCCACAACCTTATCGCTGCTTGTCGCTTTGATCAGTTCCCCGTATGCGTCTGCATAGTCTGTCGGCTTATATTCCGGCAGGTAAATGTCCACCAGACCATCCAGCATTTTCAAAGTT
>USSP01000332.1 GCA_900557385.1 uncultured Lachnospiraceae bacterium | reverse complement strand
CAGAGATCCTTGCCCTCGCCGAAGGGATCCGCTCCACCGGTATTTCTGAAATCTACACCGGCCACTGCACCGGAGATCATGCCTTTGATCTCCTGCGAGAGACGTTAGGAGAATCCGTTCACAAGCTGCATGCGGGGCTTGTGATGGAGTTTTAAAAGAAACTCCGCACAGTTTCCCGTGCGGAGTTCTTGTACTACCCGTTTCAATTGTTGTTCTCTACCCGATCAGGCTCATTAAGTATCCTACAAATGCGCCGCCCGGTGTTCCAATGATATTGCCGAGAAGGGCCATCAGGATACCGATCGGAACCAGTGCGCTGCTGTATGCACCTGCAAGTACCGGCGCTGTCGCAGTTCCTCCGACATTCGCCAGAGAAGCAACCGCACAGGTAAAGATATCCAGTCGGATCAGCTTTGCAAGGATTACCATAACCGCTATATGGATCAGCAGGATCAGGAATCCGGCAGCCAGCCATACCGGTGCATTTCCCATAGCAGAAATATCTGCTCTGGAAGCGATCATTGCGATGACAATGTAAAGCATGATATTGGAAACTTCTTCCGTTCCCTTAATCTTTCCAAAAGGAGTCATTGCTACGATCAGACCTACAGCTGTTACAAGAAGAACTGTCCAGGTTGCCTTATCAAAAACAGGCAGAACAGACGCAACCATAACACCGGCATCCTTGGACAGAGAGGATATAAAGAAGGATACGCCGATTAAAAGAAGCATGTTTTTCCAGGTAAGAGGTCTCTTGTCCTCCCTTGCCTCTTTTTCCAGAGATGCTCCTACTTCATCGATCAGACGTACATCTGCCTTTGTCCAGGAGTTGAATTCCTTAGAGAAGTTGATCACCCACAGAAGGAACATAACATAGATTACTGCACAAACCGAATCCATTACCAGCGAATATGCCAGACTTTCTTCACTTACATCCAGAATTGCCTGAATCGCCAGCATATTACTGCCGCCGCCTAACCAGCTTCCGCACAGTGCTGCAAGTGCTTTCCAGCTTTCCGGACCCAGTAATTTATGGAAAATACCATAGCTTACTACAAAACCAACACCGATTGAAATACTCGCTGAGAAGAAACCGATCAGCATTTTCGGTCCTAATTTAATGATCTTTTTCAGATCACAACGCAGCAGCATTAAAAACAGCATTGCGTAGAGTAACGGATTTTTGATCGATACGTAAATGGCTGACGTATCCTGCAGATCCCATACTTTCATAGTACATAAAAGCATCATGCCTAAATAGATCAGAACGATCGGCGGTGCAAACTTAAAAAAAGTCTGTGCGCCTTTTCCCCGCAGGTACACGGGAAGATTGACCAGAATTGCTGCTAACAGCATTAAAGTGGCCAGATAGATAAATCCATCATGAATCATTTGAAATGCTCCATTCCGCCACCGAATATCGGTGGGCTTTATTTTCTTATTCAGAACAAGCCATAACGAG
The DNA here is from genome assembly GCA_900557385.1 of uncultured Lachnospiraceae bacterium. Lineage (GTDB taxonomy): Bacteria > Bacillota > Clostridia > Lachnospirales > Lachnospiraceae > UMGS2037. Next base: position 1,129 of record USSP01000332.1, on the reverse strand, counting down.
CGGTTGAAATTTTCAGCTCCCCCTTCCTTCTCCTTTTCGATACCTTTTCACAAACCGCAAACCAATGTGGGAACAGCATAGCAGTGTACTGTTTCTCCATAGAATTTCCTCAGAAGGCTAAAAAAAGGGTCCAGAATAATGTTCTGGACCTTTCAATGACTTCTCAAATAGTGTACTGCCCTTCCACATTGCTGTTTCTTTTTTTGACTTTTCCTCTACGTAGTATAAAGGGTGTCAGCAAAAAAGTCAATTTTCAGACATAAATATCCTTAAATATCTTTTGATGCAATTTTCATGCAGTTCCTTATTGCAGCTTCTCATATTTTTCCAGCTTTCAGGAAAAACAAATTTCTTTTTCTTATTTCGATTTAATGTCAATACCTGTCATAACTACATCTGTTCAGCGCGATCTTCGCGCGGGTGCACATCATCGACATGTAGTGCCTTTTTGTGTAACAGGAAATTCTCTGCTACGCCAAAAAAGGATCCCACATGATCTCTCATATGGAATCCTCGAATGATGCTTCAAATTAATTAGATAAAACCTTACTTTATCCATGAAAATCCTTATTCTAAGGAATTATTCACATGTGTACGGCATAAGAGCGATATGACGTGCTCTCTTGATAGCTACTGTTAAAGCTCTCTGGTGCTTTGCGCAGTTGCCAGTGATTCTTCTCGGAAGGATTTTTCCTCTCTCAGATACGTATCTCTTTAACTTGTTTACGTCCTTGTAATCGATCTCGCCGTTCTTATCGCCGCAGAATACGCAAACTTTTTTTCTTCTATGCATGCCGCCTCTTCTTACTCTGGAAGAATCGGACTTGTCACCTTTATTGAATGCCATTTTAAATTACCTCCTGTTAGTTTCGTTGTCTGTAACCGTCCAACGCTTGTCCGGTCACGTGCAAACTCAGTCTACTCACAGCGAATTAGGAGTAACGCACTGTATTGCCTCAGACTGATATTTAGTTGAATGGAAGTCCTTCGTCCTCGACTCCATCCGGAATATTCATAAAGCCGTCTGCACTGGCTGCTCCCGGAGCCGGCATGGATGGTGCAGGTGCAGGGGATGATGTCTGAGGATGGGAAGCTACGTAATTATCGCTGGCTGCCTTGCTCTCAGCAA
>USSP01000331.1 GCA_900557385.1 uncultured Lachnospiraceae bacterium | reverse complement strand
ATACGCACCAACCGTTTAAACCAATCGGAAACATAGGGGTTATATCCTTCGGCTATCCGGGAAGTGTCCATAATCTCATTCAGGAAAGCAGACTGCTCCTCCGTCAGTTCCCGTTCCTTCATCAGTACCCGGGAAATCTGCTGTCCGGGCATGGAAAGGCTTTCCACCAGATCCGGCTGTGTAACACCGCAGGCGTTCATAATCGGTCCCTTGGTTATCAGTACCAACAGCAAAATGCCCAGCTGTACCGGAAGCACCAGCTTCCAATCTTTACGGAAAACAAACAGCGTAAAGGGAATCAAAAACAGGAAGGCATAAAACCCATTGGAACGGAACAGGCTCATAAAGACACCCGCTATCAGCATAAGAAGAAGGGTCATCCCATTCTGCTTCATAGAAAGCCGGTTTTCTCCGGTTGCCCGTAATAAGGAAAACAGTGACAGTGTATAAAGCATTACGCACCCTGCAAACACGGTATCCTTCAGCATAGAGATTGCATATGCCCCATTGTAGGGAACAAGGGCATAAAAAGCCAGAACCAGAACATATACCCAGGTTTTCAGTTGAAAACGATGCAGATACTGCATCAGATACGCTACGCAAAATGCCATAAAACACATCTGCGCCACTGTATAAAAAGCGATCGCCTTGGATGGATCTGTGGTGAAAAGAAGACCCATCCGGTAAAAGAATTTGATGATTTGGGTATGTATCCAGGGATGATGATTGCTCTGTCCATAAATGCCGATGATCTGCGCATACTGATTCATGCTGTCCACAGTCATAATCCCCGGAAAGCTTTTCAGGAAATACGGCATCCAGCAGACCAGACAAATTCCGAATGTCAGCAGTCCAAACCGGAAATGACTCAAACGATTAGCCCCGGTTTCTGCCTGTCCGGTAGCCAGAACACGATTTTCCATCATCAGAAACAGCAACAGCAATACCTTATAAAAAAGAATCCCCAATCCTGCTGCTGTCACTGCCAGTACCGTTAACCGGAACATGGGATTGGTCAGGTCTCCGCATATCCCCTCAAAGTCTCCGCAAAGGTAGAAAAAAGTAAAAAGAATTCCCATTCCCAGAGCAGCACGCCGGGTGGCTTTTGAAATATTTTTACGGGATGCCAGACGGGAAACATTCCATACCAATACCAGTCCCAACAGAAAAAACAGGGCGGTAAGTAAATGGCGCGTACCCACACGGGTTATCTGCATCAACGCCCATGCAATCAGAAAGCTTTCCAGACTCAGCAAGAAATACAGGGTTTTTACCTGTTTCGGATGGCAAATTTCTTTTAAATAACGCATGTTTTTACCTTTCTACTCCAATACGGCAACCAGGCGATCGGCAATCGCATCCCGGCCTTTTTTATTTAAATGAATGGCATCATCCAAATATTTCTTATAGTTGTCCTCCGAAATCGTTCCATAATAATTATCGATCACGGTAACGGAATATTCCTGTGTCACATCAATAAGGTTTAACAGATAATTGGGCAGTGCACCGTTTCCGATATTATAAGTGTCTCCATTCTGTGCATCGCCATTTTCGTCTACGAATTGCATATAAGTGGGAGACAGCACAATAATACGAACCTGTGGGTACGTTTCCTGAAACAGCTTCAAGGAAGAGGAAAGAGCACCCACATAGGTGCTGGTATTCATTTCATAGGAAGGGTCTGTCACATGTCGGTCTTTCTGATAATCGCTTCCATCATAAAACAGTACCAGTGTGTCAACTGCTGACATATCCAGTGCTTCCAGCTCATCAATCGTCTCTACGTAATGATTATCCCCTTCTACCTTGGTCAATGCATTGCGCTGATAGGTGAAATCCTGCTCACATAAGGCCGTTACGACCCAGTACAAATTAAACATATCGGACAAGGTGTCATCCGTAATAAATTGATCCTCATTGGAAATCGTAGTCCCGGCAAAGGAACCGTTAATGACAGAAACCGTCAGGTCTTTCGCTGCTGCCTTTTCGGCAATCATAGCCGTCAGGGAATCCTTACTGTCCCGGTCATCCGCAAAGGTGTCATTTCCCAGACAAAGAATGGTTTGTACACCATCATCCTTCTGTGCTGCCTGGGCATCCGGCATCAGGGGAAATACCACATCAAGGACTTCACTGTCGAAGGATGTGTCAATATGATTGGGATCATAATCAGAAGCTGTGCCCTTATTCCATTGATAAATCTTGAATATCACAAGTCCGAGGAGTAAAACGATCACGATCAGGAAAAGATAATGCCAGTTAAAACGTTTCTTATCCTCCAGTGCATCCCGGTACTCGCTGTAGTCGTCATCCGGCTCATCGTCGTCCATTCCATCCTCATCGGTCTCATCAATGTCAGCCCTGTCGTCTGCCTCATCCTCTTCGGAATCTTCCATATCCGTTACTTCTTCAAAATCAATATCCTCATCAGACCACTCTTCCCAGTCTTCCAGGTTTAAATTACGTTTGGGTTTGCTCTTATTTTTTTTCACTGTGCGATTACCTTTCTGAATAGAATCATCCTGTATAGTATTTCCCCTCACAGGTATCACTATTCTACTATGAATTTATCCAAAAAACCAGTCAAGGCAGGAA
>USSP01000330.1 GCA_900557385.1 uncultured Lachnospiraceae bacterium | reverse complement strand
GCGATCACTACCTTTAACGGTCAGAATTACGGCGCTGGCAAGATGAGCCGTGTGAGAAAGGCAACCAGGCAGTGTATGGCGATGACATTCGGCGCAACCGTGCTCTTAAGTCTGGTGCTGTATTACGGAGCAAGCCCGGTTTACAGAGTGTTTACCTCCGATGGGGATGTAATCACCATCGGATTGGATATGATGCATTATCTGGTTCCGGTTTATGTAACCTATATCAGTGTGGAGGTGCTGTCCGGTGCCTTACGTGGTATGGGGAATGTAATCGTACCTACGATTATGACCCTGGTAGGGGTGTGTGGATTGCGTCTGCTGTGGCTGTTTACGGTTGTACCGGTACACCATGAGCTTCACACCCTGATGTTCAGTTATCCCCTTACCTGGGTAGTGGCATCCCTGGGCTTTATTTTCTACTATGGTCATGTGAAACGGAAGATGCCGAAGGAGGAAAAGGAGCAATGAATCTGATTGCACTGGAACAGATTTCAAAAGTATATACACAGCGGAAGCTGTTTGATGAGGCGGATTTTTTCCTGCAGGAAGGGGAAAAAGTAGGAGTTATCGGCATTAACGGAACTGGTAAATCCACCCTTCTGCGTATTCTTGCGGGATTGGAGGAAGCGGATTCCGGCAAAGTTACCAGAGCCGGGCATATTGTGATCCGTTTCCTTCCCCAGCACCCGGAAATCATACCGGGACAGAATGTGATTCAGACGGTATTAAAAGACCACGGAGAACAGGCGGCGGATCCCACCTTTGAGGCGCAGGCCAAAAGCATGCTGACCAAACTGGGAGTATCCGATTTTGAAGAACCGGTGGAGCAGCTTTCCGGTGGACAGAAAAAGCGGCTGGCACTGGTGTCTGCCCTTTTGACAAAGATAGATGTACTGGTATTGGACGAGCCTACCAACCATCTCGACCATGAGATGTCTGACTGGCTGGAAGAAACCCTGAAAAATTATCGGGGAACCTTAGTCATGGTAACCCATGACCGGTATTTTCTGGACAGCGTGTGCAATCGGATTGTGGAAATCGATGCAGGAAAAATTTACTCCTATGATGCCAATTATGAAGGGTATCTGGCGCTGAAAGCAGAGCGCCTGGAGATGGCATCTGCCAGTGAACGGAAGCGTCAGTCCATCCTTCGGACGGAGCTGGCATGGATCAGCCGGGGAGCAAGAGCCAGATCCACTAAGCAAAAGGCGAGAATCGAGCGTTATGAGCAGTTAAAGAATCAGAGCAGCCCGGAAGAACAGGCGGCTTTACAGCTGCAATCGATTTCCAGTCGTATGGGGAAAACCACACTGGAGGTGAAAAATCTCACCAAAGGTTACGGGGAAAGGACACTGATCCGGGACTTTACTTATATCTTTTTAAAGCAGGACAGAGTAGGCTTTATCGGACCCAATGGAAGTGGCAAATCTACGTTGATGAAGATGTTGATTGGAACATTGGAACCGGACAGCGGCGAGATTGTGACAGGACAGACCATCCGAATCGGCTACTATGCCCAGGAGATGGATGAAAGCGTATTTGCAGACCCTGACCAGAGAGTCATCGATGTGATACGGGATGTGGCAGAAAATGTGCGTACACCGGATGGCAGTGTATCGGCTTCCCAGATGCTGGAACGCTTTCTGTTCCCCTCTTCCATGCAGTATGGACCGGTGGGAAAGCTTTCCGGCGGGGAGAAGCGGAGATTAAATCTGCTGCGCGTGTTAATGGGAGCTCCCAATGTACTGATATTGGATGAGCCCACCAATGATCTGGATATTCAGACCTTGACCGTGCTGGAGGATTATCTGGATCATTTTGACGGAATTGTGATTACCGTATCGCATGACCGGTATTTTCTGGATCGCGTGGTTCGCCGGATTTTTGCCTTTGAGCAGAACGGCGTGCTGAAACAGTATGAGGGTGGATATACAGACTACATGCTGCGAAAACAGTCAGAAAACCAGGCACAGACAGAAAAGGACAGACCGGGAAAAGTCGTTGGAGATGCAGGAAACAGTAACGGTACAGAGAAGGAAAAGTTCCGCAAGAATCATGAACAGAAACTGAAGTTTACCTGGGCGGAACAGAAGGAATATGAAACCATCGAAGAGGATATCGCTGCACTGGAAGAAAAAATACAGCAATGCGATAAGGAAATGGCAAAGTTTGCGGCAGATTTCGTAAAGCTGGGAGAACTATCCAGGCAGAAAGAAGAGGCCCAGGAGCAGTTAGACTACAAGATGGATCGATGGATGTACCTGGAAGAACTGGCAGCGAAAATCGCGGGACAGTAGCCGGGACATTGTTCCGGCTTTCTTCTCTTCTCAGGATTTCTTTTGCGGATTGGATTCATCAAGCCCCAGCAGCTTATGAATCGCGGGATGCAGTTCCGGATGCTCCCGATAGCTTTTTAAGAGCTTCATTTCAAACACTGTGGGCTGGACATAGACGGACAGACCTTCATCGTAACCGAAAGCCTCAAGAATATTATCAATATGGTAAATTTTGCATAATTTGAGCAGGATATCAGCATCCGGCTGAGCCTGACCCGTCTCCCTTAATTAAAGATATTGTTGGGTAAAAAAGAAA
>USSP01000329.1 GCA_900557385.1 uncultured Lachnospiraceae bacterium | reverse complement strand
CTGCACTTTCTTCTGATGCAGTGTTTTCCATAGTTTCTGCGGACTCTTCCGAATTTGCGGAGGGCAGCTCCGGGAGAGTGGGCAGGACAGTTTCTTCACTTTCCTTCGTTTCCGCAGTGTTATGGACAGGAGCAGAAAGGGTAGCATCCTCCGGGGCGTAGGATGCGGGGACAGTCCATATCCAGCCGGTTAAAAGTATGGAATCACTAACCATAAGGAAACAGCCGGCTCCACCAAGGATCAGAAATAAAAGCAGTAAAAGGATATAAGCAAATTTTCGATTCATATTCGACTCCTATTAGTGTGTGACGGCGGGCAGTTGGATATAAATGCCCATCCCGTTTCCACTGTTGCTCTTGGCATAGATGGTGCCTCCATAATATTCCACGATGGCTTTGGCCTGAGTCAGTCCCAGACCATTACCGCTGACGCGGTTGGAACCTTGATAGTTTAATTCAAAAATGTGTGCGGTTTCGTTGGAAGGAAGCCCTTCGCCATTGTCTTTTAAAACGATAAAAAGGTCATCACCGATATTAGAAACGGTAATCACCAGATTTCCGTTGCGGTGCATGTATTTGATGGAGTTATCAATGATGTTCTTAAATAAAATGTGGATATAAGAGGCATCTGCCCGTACCATCAGAGTATCACTTGCAGAGGAAAGCAGCAGCTGGATTCCGGAACGGCGGCTGTAAGGTGTCATTTCTTCGATGACTGCATTTACAGTGGAAATAATATTTAACTCTACCGAGTTCTCTTCCGGTGGCAGGAGATCATTTATGTTTTCGGATTCTCTGTCAGAAAACCTAGCCTGCATTTGCTCCAGAGAGGCAGAAAGTTCTTTGTTTTTTTCTTCCAGACCATCACAGCGGGATTGGAATTGTTTTTTCTCGGCCAGCCATTTTTCCTGCTCCTGCTTGAGAGAAGACAGTTCCTGGGCACGGCCGTTAAACATTTGCAATTCGTCATTCAGGGAAACGGAAGCCTGCTCCTTCTGCTGAAGGGAAAATCTTGTTATACGCTCTCTGCTGACCAGAAGAAAGGTAGCCGAGACACAGCTGTATAAAAGGAAGGAAAAGAGAAAATAGGTGCGAATATTGAGAATAACAAAAATAATGGTTATCTCCAAGAGCTTTCCGCTGTCACTGCGGAAAAGGAGCGGATTGAGGCCGAGCTTAACGTGGCGACCAAGATTCAGGCGGATATGCTCCCAAGCATTTTCCCGGCATTCCCAGGACGCAAGGACATGGATATTTATGCGACCATGAACCCTGCCAAGGAGGTAGGTGGCGATTTCTATGATTTCTTCCTCATTGACCAGCAGCATCTCGGCATCGTGATGGCGGATGTATCCGGAAAGGGAGTTCCGGCAGCACTGTTTATGGTGATTGCCAAAACTCTGATTAAAAACCGTGCCCTGATGGGGGGAACCCCGGCAGAAATTCTGGAATTTGTCAACAACCAGCTATGCGAAAATAATGAATCAGAGATGTTCGTCACCGTCTGGCTGGGCATCCTGAACCTGACTACCGGTGTGATGACAGCCTCCAATGCGGGTCATGAATTCCCTGCCTTCCGAAAAGCAGGAGGAGCTTTTGAACTGATCCGGGATGAACACGGCTTTGTGCTGGCAGGCATGGAAGATATGCCCTATCAGAATTATGAAATCACCTTTGAACCCGGCGATTCCCTGTACCTCTATACCGATGGTGTGGTAGAGGCAACCAATGCCGGTGAGGAACTGTTCGGAGACCAGCGGATGTTAACTGCACTGAACAAAGAACCTGGTTCCGGATGTGAACAGACCCTTTATAATGTGCGGGATGGAATCCGGGACTTTGTAAAGGATGCGGCACAGTTCGATGATATTACCATGCTGTGTTTCACCTATTATGGGGAAGAGGTTTAGCGGCAAAAATTGGCGACAAAAATTCATCGCATTCGTTGTTTCCTGTGTGGAAATATGTTAAAATATTACAGGAAAGCGAGAGAAAATATGGGTTTACCGAAACGGATTGAAAAATTTGTCAGCATTTTTCTGGTGCTGATGATCTGTGTTTTTGGCATACAGCTTGTGCAGCATCAGCAGTATGCCTTTTTTGCATGGGAGGAAAAAGGGGAAATCCCTGTAGAAAACCAGGTAGACCGTCATGTTTTTAATCTGGACAATGAACTGCTTGGAGCCACCATCTTTGATTTGAATCGCGTGAACCTGGAAAATCTTTCTGCAAACAGCAAAAAGACCGGGGTGCAGCGCGGTACACTTGACAGCCTTCCGCTGGTGTTCTGCATGGAGCAGCTGCATGCGGTTCAGAGAACGGTCACCAGCTACAGAAGCTTTCGGCTCCCGGAGGTTCATCGCTTTATCCTTTCTTATATCTATCATCAGAACGGGGAGAAACACTCCGATTCTCCTTATTTTCCTGCTTAAAACCACATAAAATTTATGGAGAAGAAACGCCCGGAACCGTTACTGGAATGAGATACGAGTGAACAGTAACTGATAATATGCCATACAGGCATAAATGAGACATAGAGAGAGGAAGAAAAATGATACCAGAGAGATTAACTGCGCTTCGCGAAGAGATGAAACGCAGAAGTATT
>USSP01000328.1 GCA_900557385.1 uncultured Lachnospiraceae bacterium | reverse complement strand
TGTCACAATCTCTGTCAATCCGCTTCTTGCAAATGCGAAATCTCCGATAGCCGTTACATCCTCCGTTATCGTATACTGGCTTAAGCTTTGTTTTTTATAGTAAGCGGCATCCACAATCTGACCATCAAGAATCTGTTTGACCTGTGGCTTATACAGGGTACTGCTATCCTGTCCGACCTGTTCCTCCTCTGCATTCTCCTGATCTTTAACTGTCGATGTCACGACAGAAGCAGGGTTCATAAAAATCACTGCTTTTCCACCAACTACAGTAGAAGAACCCAATACATTCCCATCTCCGCCTGTACTGCTTCCCGTCTCCGTGTTATCTGCCCGGACCAGTAAAAGTGCACCTGCGTCCATACATAGGACGCAGATGCAGGATAACAAGGTAATCAGAAGCTTTTTCCATTTTTTTGCTTCCATGCTATTCTCCCTTTGCAATACCAACTAAGCCAGTTTTCTTCTTTTCACCGGTTTATCCTTTTTCATGAAAAGAAGGATCGATACAGCTGCAAATCCAATACTCAGAAACCACTTCGGTGCAATGCCATCTCCGGTCTTAGGAGTCTGGTCAAGACCACTTACCAGATTATTGGTGTCCGCGTAAATCGTATACGGTGAAAAATGAGTTGCACGGAAGGTTACACAAGCCACACCATCAATGGTGGTAAACTTCGGTGTTAAATCCTCCAGTTGTCCGTTTGCCACAGCAGCCGTTTTGTTATTTCCGGCATACTGAATCAAATCATCCGGCAAAGGAAGGGTAATGTCTACCGTCAATCCTGTGGTATCGGTAATCTTGGTGGTTCCTGTGGAATCATACAGGGAAATATCCATTGCCACATATCGGATGGCATCCAAAGAACCGTATCTCGCTAACAGTGCCTGCTGTACTTCTTCGGTTGCTAATGCACTGTCAGAAATCTTAACAATGAAGTTGTCGGTAGAACCGTTTACCGTAGCCGATGCCAGATCCCGGTTGGAAATACCCGGCTTGGTAATAGAAACCTTGGTTCCGCTATTGTTGTCACGGTTGGTAGTATTCGTCGTGTTTCCCGTGTTGGTTCCGTTATTTTTATTGTTGCCGCTGACAGAATTGTTCTTTAAAGGCCGCACCTCGTTGGAGCTTACCGTCAGATAAGAAGATCCGGAATCAATGTAATTAGCTGTTACAGTGGCGTTGCTTGCCGGCATGGTAATGGTGGTTGCCGCAGAACGGGAGCTGACAATATTCATGGTTGTACTCATCGTCCAATTGTAGAACGCTTTACCGGTAGGCGGGTTATTCGCCGTGATGATAACGGAGGTTCCTGCTGCATAGGTACCGCCGCCTGTTCCGTTTACAACCGTAAGGGTGTATTTACCGCTTTCATTTCCGCTGGTGCTTCCGTTATTTCCACTATTGCCACCGCTTCCGCCATTGTTGCCACCACCGCCATTGGGATCATCCTTGGAACCATTGGTGTAATACTGGGCAACTAAAACCGTATCTTTGGTGATACCGATGTACTCACCGCTCCAGCCGGTAAAGGTATGTCCCTCCCATTTGGGATTCTCCGGCGGTACGGCATTCTTGCCTTCCTCAATGTACTGGGTTTCGCCTAACTGTTTGCCGTCATGGTCGAGGAAAATAACCCGGTAACTGTCACTGATCAATTCCACAGTCTGTCCATAGTAAGTTCCATACTCGTAAGCAGAAGTATCCTTGTAAGTACGGATCACTACGGTAGGCTTATGTTCAAAAGCGGAGGTTGCAATAAAGACCTCCTTGCCTGGAATGGTGACATTCACTCTGTCATTTCCGGCAAAAGCTCTATCTTTGATGCTGTTTACTGATTCCGGTAAAATTACCGTACTTAAATTTTCACAGTCATAAAAAGCATCCTCAGAAATTTCCTGTAAAGAAGTCGCGTCAGAGAAGTCCACATAGGCAACATTATTACATTCAGAAAATGCACCTTTTTCGATTTCTGAAATCTTGGTAATCATCGGATCATTGGTGGAGTTGATCACCGGCTGTCCTACTTTGGTTCCTCTGGATGCCAGACACTCTTTCACCTTGTAATAGCCATTACCCAGGGTCTCATAAAGGATTCCATTATCATATGCATAGTAATCGCTGTTTGCTCCTACAGAGGACATGGCAGGACAACCACGGAAGGGTGCCTTCCCCACATCTGTGCAGGCATCCCCAAGATTGACGGTGGTTAAACTCTCACAGTTATCAAAGCAGTAATCCGGCAAGCGCTTAATTCCCCGTAAAGTAATGGACTGTACATAATCATTACCTTTTATATTCGCATCCGGTTTCTCAGTGCCCTCTTTTCCATCCAAATAATATCCACTGAACAGACCGCCCACTACCTCTGTACCATTCTCAGTCTTAGACTCCTGATACATTTTGTAAGCATCATTGTTATTTCCCGTATTGATATAGGTCTGAACATTATTACGGTTAAAATTCTTTGCCCCATCACTGGTTCCATTAATAAAGGTGTTCGCATCCAATGAGGTAACTGCTTCCGGTACATCAATATTCAGGCAGGAGTATACCCAGTCTGCTTCCTCCGGGGTCAGGGATTCCCAAATTTTGTCGGAATTACTTTCTGCA
>USSP01000327.1 GCA_900557385.1 uncultured Lachnospiraceae bacterium | reverse complement strand
AAGGGAAAGACCGGCAGCTATTCTATTGACATACAAACATAAAGCATGGAGATTTTTCCTTTAATATGGAAAAATCTCCATGCTCTTTAAAATCAGGCAAGCCAGCCAATGAAAAGTAAGCTATCTTCATAGGCCAAGTAAGTTAAGTTACTTCGGCATTTAAGTTGACTTACTTGGGCAAGTAAGTTAAGTTACTTTTCTTTTCATAGACACCTACCCTTTTCTCAAAGCCTTATCCGCCCCTACATCGACACCTTTCCATGCCTTCAGGTTAGTCCATTCACTATAAGGCTCAGTCCAAAAAGGATGATTTGCCGGAAGTCCCAATGGCAAAAAGACCGCTGTACACATATACAGACTGCCTGTATTTATATAAGGTTCGGACATATTTATCTGACTGCCTGAAAAGCCAATTTTCAGCCACCCGTTTTCATCAAAAGTACCGGGCATAGATATCTGCCTCTGCATAACAGCTGTCAGAGCAGAACGGATCTGTCCTTTGGAAAGAGGCTGAGGAATCTTGTCCAACAAAGCAATTTGAGAAAGCGCATGAAAAACGCCAAAACGATACACGATAGAACGGCCCACTACAGGATAAGTGGCTTCCGGAGAGATCATCCGTTCAAGCTGGGCAGCCATTCGTTGTTGACGAACCAATTGGCGTTCCAAGAACTCGGCACGTTCCAATCCATGCTTTTTCATGACAGACAATACATCCGTCAACATCGGATGGATGACCAGACTGTTATAGTAATCCAGATGCAATTCTGCCCCATCTCCATACCAGGCATCTCCTTTATACCATTCATCAATGAAACGGTTTACACCATAATATAATCTCTGACTATCATATTCCCCCGTAAATTCCAACAAGGCCGCTTCTACCATCGAAGCGAAAAGCAACCAATTACTCTCATTAGGCTTTATGCCACGCGTTCTTTTCAACTCATACACCAGTTTTTTTTGAATATCCACATCCAGATTTCCCCAAAGTTGTCTGGGAGCTCTCAACAAACCTTGTACAAGAAAAGCCGCATCTACCAAGGGCTGGGAATGACGGTTATCAAACATCAAATAATCAGCTGATTGCGGATCGACAGTCTGTTTCAGTCCTTTAACCACCAGTTGAATATACCTTTCTCTTAACTTTCCTTCCTGAGTATCATCAGGTCCCAGTTCCAGCCAAGGAGCAATACCGCAAACGGTTCTTCCTACCGCTTCCAGATAGGAAACACTTCTACGTAAAGGTTCATCAGACAGTGACTCAAACGGCATATTCTTTTTCAACGTGCCCTGACTGAGATTGACCAACACAGGATCAGCAATCCTTGTTAAAGTCTGCACCCAGTACATACGGTCCTCACTACCTGTGGGCTGGGCATACAGTTTTCCACACAAGATAATAAAACAAAAAGCGATTAACAAACAATTCCTAGTTCTCATTCTGTAATTTTTTTAAGCGTAACAAAGCCTCAACATAATAATAATCCGCATAAGACAGGGGAACATCTACTTCCGAATTTTTATTATAATTTCCCACACTATGCTTCAAGATAAAACCTCCGTTGGTTTCCGGTTCGGCAAGGTACTCCGGAGAGGACAAAGAACGAATCTGCATTTCTGCCAGCTCCAGCCAATCCGCTCCTTCCTTACTTTTATCCAGCTGACTCAGTTCAATAAGTCCCGATGCCATAACAGCAGCGGCGGATGCATCCCGGGGAGCAGCAGGAATATCCGGTGCGTCAAAATCCCAATAAGGTATTTTATCGTCCGGCAAATTGGGATGATTCTTAATATAAGAAGCTACTTTCCGCGCCTGTTCCAAATATTCGGTCTTTCCGGTCTCCCTGTACATCATGGTATAGCCATACAGTGCCCATGCCTGACCGCGTGCCCAAGCCGATTCGTGCGCAAGTCCCTGATGTGTGTTCTTTTTCAGTACTTGTCCGGTGATGGTGTCGTAGTCTATCACATGATAGCAACTATAGTCTGCACGGAAATGATTTTTCATCGTAGTGATGGCATGCTTGATAGCGACATCCTTGTATTTGTTGTCGCCTGTCCATTTGCTTACAGTGAACAGAAGGTCCAGATTCATCATGTTATCGATGATTACCGGGAAGTTCCAGCTGCCAAAGTCCCATGAACGGATGGCTCCGATTGAATCGTTGAAACGTCCGCTCAGGTTATCGGCAGTTTCTTTCATGACAGCTTTGATGGTATCGTTAGGAGCCAGACGCTCAGCGTTTCCGTAGCTGCAGTTGATCATAAATCCCAAATCATGTGTACCTTTATAATAGCGTACCGGATTCAGCAGGTTTGTATATTGAATGGCATCCGCTTTCAGTGTATCATTTCCGGTCAGTTCGTATGCGTACCACAGTGATCCGGGGAAGAAACCGCTTGTCCAGTCGTATACTACACATAAACGACGTTTGCCCATTTGTTCGGCAGTAGGTTGCGGACGAAGTGAATCCTGAAAAGTGGAAGGATCTCTTTCTAATTGGCGGCAGAGGAAATCCATGTCATATCCAGTGCGGATTGAACGTGGAAGCTTACCGGTTCCGTCAATTTCTTCTGCTGTAAGTTGTAACTGGGCAGAAGCTACATAC
>USSP01000326.1 GCA_900557385.1 uncultured Lachnospiraceae bacterium | reverse complement strand
GATATTTCCACCCTGGAAGGTGAGGATAAATATGTGGATGTGGGTCTGGAACAGTTGTCCAATATCGAATTTATCGAAAAGGACGCAGAGGGCAAAGATATCAAGGTATATAAAATGGCACCGGGCACCTATGGTGAAGTGGTTTTTTATGTGACTCCCTTAAAGCCGACGGTGGGGGGATGTACCATCCAGCCGGAGGTTCGACTGAAAGATAAGGATGGCAGTCTGATCACAGAGTCTTCCGATGTATACCAGATTGCCAATGAGCATCTTGTTTTTTATTATTACAAAGAAAATGAATCAACGCCTACTTTATTAAATATGACAACAGTGTCGGATGAAGATGGAACCAGTGTCACCCTGCGGGAAAGTGCCAGATTTTCCCTGCAATGGGATGCAGCGGCGAACAAAGGAATAGAGAAGACGATTATTTTATATTGGCGCTGGGATTATGAGTATCCCACAGACAGAGAGCTGCCTTCCTATCAGGGAAGCAGCTTAGGCGATATAGAGAAGAGCAACCGGTACAATCTGGAAGATACCCAAATCGGCAACGAGATTAAACAGATGAAATTTCATTTTGAATTTACTTCCTTGCCGGGGACAACACAGTAATGGAAGGACGACAGAATTGAAGAAAAAGGAGCAGGGCAGAAGAAAAAAAGTACATAAAAAATCCCATTCCAAACGCCCTCTGCGGCTTCCGGTGCAGCTGGGTGTGATAGCAGCAGGACTCCTTCTTTGTATCGGTGCAACCTTTGCCTGGTATACCTGGCTGGAAAGAGCCGCTGACAGCAAGGATGCAGATGTGATGGAACCTTATTACCTGTATCTGCGGGATGAGAAAGACAAGGAAATGGTTCGACTTGCTCTGGATAGTTTGTTTGCCGGGGAGACGAAAAATCTTTATTTTTGTGTCAGCAATGGTCCCAATGCGGAGAGTGGAACGATGGGAGCCATGGGTGGAGGTAATTTTGACTACACCATGGAACTGGTATATACACAGAATGTGCCCTTGCAATTTAAGCTTTATGAACTGGACAGCTTTGATGATACGGCAATCGCCAATGGGGGAAAGCTGTTAAACAAAGAAGCAGATCAGTCTGCTGCAAGGTATGAGGCAGTGTTTGGAGATATTGCCGTAGACGACATTGTCAATCGGGGCAAGTATGATACCTACATTCATGACGAGAATGGGGAGAAGCTGCATCTTGCCACAGGAACGGATGCAAATGGTAAGGAAACCTACATGAGCCGTTATTTCCGATTGGAAGTGACCTGTACGGCAGCTACCTTTGATAATTACAGGAAGGAAACTGATATGATTTATCTGCTGGTAAAAGCAGAGCAGCCAAAGCCGGCAAAATTAACAGAGCAGCCATAGACAGAGAAAAGAGGAAACAGGCAGAGCATGAGTAAGCAAAGAAAACAGGATGTCAGGAGGAAAAGAAGAATCGTTAAGAAGACAGTAAAACTTCTGTGGATTTTACTGCCCCTGTGCCTGCTGCTTACCGGAGGTTATTATGTCTATGCCAAATACCTGGCGCAAAGTGTGCAGCGGGGAATTACCATTGCCTCCAGTATTTATTTTACCAGCAATTATGCAGCACCCTCTGATGGAGATCGAGAGGACATGTCGGATGCACTGGTGAGCGTTGTACAGTCCACGGATTCGGACGGCATGTCCTATGATTTTGCAGTGGAAATACGGAACTACGAGAATATACTCCTATTTAACAACAGCAATGCCCAGATTCCCTATAAGGTGGAATTCTGGCTGGCAGAGGATGCTGCCGCAGGAGATAACTATCAGGTGTCGGCAACGGTGAGAACGCAGAAACCGGACGGAACCTTTGCGGAAACAACAGAGACCAGAAGCCTGACCAAGGATAATAAGGCGGTTTTTTCCAATATCCTCATCGGTGGGGAGGCACGCAGCGATAAATATAACTTTCGGGTTCAATCCGCAGATGGAAAGAAGACTGTCCCGGTCTATGTGAGAGCCGGCACAGAAAGCGGTGCATTGCTGACAGAACTTCTAAAAGGGAAAATGCTGCTACAGCCCCGAACGGATAGCGGAGAATTTTTAAAATCCTTCGGTTTTAGCACAACAGGAAACACAGCAGAAGAACAATGGAAATTCCTGGAAAAACAGTCGGAATTTTCTTATAAAATTATTACCGGCGGTATCAGTGGAGAGTCGGGCAGTAATGCGGAGATGGTAACCTTATATTGGGAACCTACAGTTTATGATATTGACCGTTTTTCCAATGCCTGGCTGGATTGGGAGAAAACGGAAGGAAATACGGTACAGACCGTCCAAAAGTCTGCACTGGAATCAAAGTATCCGGATCAAAACTGGGAGGGATGGAGCGATACCATTCATGCAATTACGGTCAGGGTAAATGCCCACGCTTCTATCCATATAGGATTTTTCCGGGAAACGGGATATAGCAGTAAGGTTACAAGCATAGAATTACAGAATCAGTTTGTTTATGTAGGAAAAGGCAACCAGTTAAAGACAAATTAATTTTAGGATGAGATAAAGGAGTATGTTGTAGCATGCGGCACAAATGGATACGGACATTTTCGGCTTTTTTGATAGTGTGTCTGTTGATATCTGACAACATG
>USSP01000325.1 GCA_900557385.1 uncultured Lachnospiraceae bacterium | reverse complement strand
ATCTGATTAACTTACAAGCGTATGAGGGCGTAAAGGAAGTCCTGGAAGAACTGGGCTTTGACATCAATGCCATTGAAGACCAGGAGCCGGATGCTGCATTAGGTAACGGTGGTCTGGGTCGTCTGGCAGCATGTTTCCTGGATTCCCTGGCAACTCTGGGCTATCCTGCGTACGGCTGCGGAATCCGCTATCACTACGGTATGTTTAAACAGGAAATCCGTGACGGTTATCAGGTGGAAGTACCGGATAACTGGTTAAAAGATGGAAATCCCTTTGAACTGCGCAGACCGGAATATGCCAAAGAGGTAAAATTTGGCGGCTATGTCACTGTCCGCACTGATGAAACCGGCAGAAACTACTATGTACAGGAGGGTTACCAGTCCGTCCGTGCCGTCCCCTATGATTTACCTGTGATCGGTTATGGCAACGGCATCGTCAATACCCTGCGTATTTTCGATGCAGAGCCGGTCAACTGCTTTGAACTGGATTCCTTTGATAAGGGTGACTACCGCAAGGCAGTAGAGCAGGAGAACCTGGCAAAAAATATTACTGAGGTGCTTTACCCCAATGATAACCACTATGCCGGAAAAGAGCTTCGTCTGAAACAGCAGTATTTCTTTATCTCAGCATCCGTACAGTGTGCGATAGAGAAATACATGAAGAACCATGACGATATCCGTAAATTCTACGAGAAGAATGTATTCCAGTTAAATGATACCCATCCTACCGTAGCCATTGCAGAATTGATGCGTATTCTCATGGATGAGTATTATCTGACCTGGGATGAGGCGTGGGCAGTGACCACCAAGACCTGTGCTTACACCAACCATACCATCATGGCAGAGGCACTGGAGAAATGGCCCATCGAGCTGTTTTCCAGACTCCTTCCCAGAGTTTATCAGATCATTGAGGAGATTAACCGCCGTTTCGTTCTGGAGATTGAAAACAAATACCGTGACAACGGCAACGTACAGGAAAAAATCCGTAAGATGGCAATTATCTACGATGGTCAGGTAAAAATGGCACATCTGGCAATCGTTGCAGGCTTTTCTGTCAACGGTGTGGCAAAGCTCCATACAGAGATTCTGAAACATCAGGAATTAAAAGATTTCTACGAGATGATGCCGGAGAAATTCAACAACAAGACCAACGGTATCACCCAGCGTCGTTTCCTGCTTCACGGAAATCCGTTATTGGCAGCCTGGGTTACCGATCATGTGGGCTCCGACTGGATTACCGATCTGCCGAAGATTTCCAAGCTGGCAGTTTATGCCGAGGATGAGAAGGCACAGCAGGAATTTATGAACATCAAGTACCAGAATAAGGTTCGTCTGGCGAAATACATTCTGGAACATAACGGCATCGAGGTTGATCCTCGTTCCATCTTTGATGTACAGGTAAAACGTCTCCATGAATATAAGAGACAGCTTTTGAATATTCTTCATGTGATGTACCTTTATAATAAGATCAAAGAGCATCCCGATATGGATTTTTATCCTCGTACCTTTATTTTCGGTGCAAAGGCAGCAGCCGGATACCGGACTGCCAAACTGACCATAAAGCTGATTAACTCCGTAGCGGATGTGGTCAACAATGACGAATCCATCAACGGCAAGATTAAGGTAGTATTTATTGAAAATTACAGAGTTTCAAACGGCGAAATCATATTTGCGGCAGCAGATGTAAGCGAACAGATTTCTACAGCATCAAAGGAAGCATCAGGTACAGGTAATATGAAGTTCATGCTCAACGGTGCGCTGACGCTGGGAACCATGGACGGTGCCAATGTAGAGATTGTAGAAGAGGTTGGCAGAGAGAATGCCTTTATCTTCGGACTTTCCTCCGATGAGGTTATCAATTACGAGAACCATGGCGGTTATGACCCGATGGAGATCTTTAACAATGATCCGGAAATCCGCCAGGTACTGATGCAGTTGATTAACGGAACCTATTCCCCGGATGACACCGAACGTTTCCGCGATTTGTACAATTCTCTGCTGAATACGTTAAGTACCGATAAACCGGATCGTTACTTTATCCTCAAGGATTTCCGTTCCTACGCACAGGCGCAGGAGCAGGTGGAAGCCCGCTACCGTGATGAAAAGGCATGGGCTAAGAGCGCTATCCTGAATGTGGCACACAGTGGTAAGTTTACCTCTGACCGTACCATCCAGGAATATGTGGATGACATCTGGCATCTGGATAAAGTGGTTCTTCCCAAGGATGAGCCGGTAAAGAAATTAGGCAGAAAATAAGTTACATCAAACCACGCCACAGAACAGGAGATATGGACATGATACAGTTAGCAGACGGTGGAGCATATCTGCTCCACGGTACGGAACTGGTGACTGACCCCGCGCAGGTAAAAGCGTTGGGGTTAGACCAGGAACAGGCTTGTAAAAACACAATTGCTTACAATATTTTAAAGAATCACAATACCTCCGGCAATATGGAGAAGCTGAAGATTAAATTCGACAAGCTGACTTCCCATGATATTACCTTCGTAGGTATTATTCAGACTGCCCGTGCATCGGGATTGACGAAATTCCCCATTCCTTATGTACTTACCAACTGCCATAACTCCTTATGTGCGGTGGGTGGTACGATTAACGAGGATGACCACATGTTTGGTCTGACCTGTGCAAAGGG
>USSP01000324.1 GCA_900557385.1 uncultured Lachnospiraceae bacterium | reverse complement strand
AGAGTATTCGCCGCTTTTTACGGTGGCTCCTGACAATGGACCGTTGGCATCGGTAATGGTACCTGCAATGTAGTAGGCTGTTTGACTTCTTAGCGGGTCTTCCACTTCTTCATACTTCTTGTCGTCATCGTGGCAAGATGTAAGGACTGTTGTGCTGAAGGTTATTGCAAACATCAATGCACCTCCTAAAAATAAACTTTTCTTTTTCATAATTTTCGTCATTTGATAAAACTAATCTGTTTAAATTATACTTATTTCGATTTTTCTTTTTGCAGTTCCTTTATAAGGAAATAGCGTATATAGTCCGGCTGGTAGAAGTTGCTGCTTCGGTTTTCGTTAGGGCGTGTACTGTAACTTTTTCCCAGTTGTTTTTCTATGTACTCTCCATCTGCCACCATGCCGTATGCCCATGCAAAGTAGTCAGCCGGTTTTACTCTGAAGAATCCTTTTCTACTCCATTTTTTTCCCGGCAGGGGGATGGCAAAATGAAATCCTCCGTTTATCTCTCCGTCTGTACAAAGGGCATACAAGCCGATGGCATACTCTCCGAAGTGCCGCGTACAGTCTCCTCTCACTCCATAATCACCGTAAATATATCTTCCTGCTTTCAAGTCGAACTGCAAGTTGAGGCGTGGTTCGTAGTACGAAGCATTCAGTGAGGCATTGATACGCTGTTTTCTGCCTATATACCAGCCGTCTTCCCGGGTGATGGCGGAGAAACCGGTGGAGCCTGCCGTTCCGCCCAGTTCCCAGCGTCCGTTGTTGGTGCGGTATTTTATTTCCAGTTGTGCACCATATCTGTTGTTGGTGAAGTTACCCACCGTCATTTTCCCGAAGATGTTGTGCCTGAAGCGTACATCCTGCGATAGAGCTATGATTCCCGGTCTTATCCGTTTCATCTCTCCACTCAGATTGGTGGCCACTTGTGCGGTCATTTTCCCACCTTTCCATAGAGCCATTTCCACTGCCGGATTCAGGTTGATGGCATATGTATACAGTTCGTCAAACGTATTGTTCTCCAAAAACAAATCGGGGTATATCACCAAATCCATCTTCCAGGCAGACGGCACTTCTTCCTGACCGGCATTTTTCAATGCCTTCATGGCAGGATCCGTATCTACTGTAATCCCCATTTGCTGATATACTTGTGTCAGGCTAATTTCTCCGTTTCTGTATGCTGCCGTCAGTGTATCCGGCAGATTGATGCAAAGCCTGGGAATCCGGTTTTCCAGTACCACCAATTGCAAATCGCCCTTTGTCTCGCTTCCCAAGCAGGCATCTATGGCTTTGCCCACTCCGGTGTAGGTACTTCTATATACGTTGTTCTCAAAACTTACAGTGGTCATTCCCGGTGTCTGTGCACATCGGATGTTTTCCATTCCGATAGCTTTCAAGCTCTCTGTCACTTGGGCATCCACCGTTGCAGAAATACTACAGAACCATACTGCCAGTATCCACTTCAAACCGCTTTTTCTCTTGTTTTTCATCCTACTCTCCAATCCCTAATCCTTCATCCCTTATCTCTCTCTTAGTGCAACAACCTGCATTCATACCGTATTCCTCCCGATATGCTATTGAATTCTCTGGTAAACACATGGATGGAGAGATGCCTCCATAATCTGGCGGCGGCTCCCACATTGAAACCTTCCGAATCATATTCGGCCATGACAGTCATTTCCCGGCAGAAAGCAGGGGAGTAGCTGATGCCTCCGAAGGGACCATCCTTTATGCTATGGTCGTTCAGTGGGAAATAGTAACCGGCAGTCAGTGCAAGCCTATCTCCTTTTGCAATAGAGAACCCTTTAGTTAATGCACCATATACAGTAGCAAAATAGTTTATTCCCGTATTTTTGAAAGGATCATCTACACCAAGTAATAAGCTTGGATGAAATTTACCTTCTTTAAGTGGACGTACACGTGCAGTCATAGATCGATCCTGATGGAAATATCCTTCTTTCCCATCGTAACGTTTAGCTTTTTGTAGCGTACACCGATAACTCAATTCCAGGAAGGATAAGAATGTGATGTTAACGAAATAATTTCCAGTGTTGAAGTTAAACGGTGTCATGCCGTTCGGAAGATAATTGCCGCCCCCCATAAAAGTACCGGTCTCCTGCATATCTGCTGTCGGGATGTTCAGCAGTCCGGTGTTGCCCATGGAATATTGGGCCTGCACTCCCATGCTGCAACCAAGCAGCAGTAGGAGCAGGCACCATTTTCTCATTTTCGTTTTCAGCATGTCTGGGAAGTGTTTTCACCATCCATTTGTGCCCTCATATAGAGCTTCTTCACAAATGCCATGTCATGTGTCACCATGATTTTCACCAGTTCTTCAAAAGAAGTCTTGCGTGGATTCCAACCCAGCAGTGTCTTGGCTTTGGTCGGGTCACCCAGCAGTTGTTCCACTTCGGCAGGACGGAAGTATTTGGGATCCACTTCCACCAGCACTTTACCGGTTTTGGTATCAATGCCCTTTTCATTCACGCCTTCTCCTTCCCAACGTAGTTCCACACCGGTTTCATTGAAGGCAAGTGTAGTGAAATCACGTACGGTATGATATTCTCCGGTAGCTATGACAAAATCCTCCGGAGTGTCGTGCTGCAGAATCAGCCACATGCACTCCACATAATCTTTGGCATATCCCCAGTCGCGCAGCGAATT
>USSP01000323.1 GCA_900557385.1 uncultured Lachnospiraceae bacterium | reverse complement strand
CCGTGTACTCCATGTAGGACAGACTCTCTTTCTTTGTCGTCTGCACCAGATTATGAAGCAGGACACACGCTAATACACCTACCGGAATCATAACAATGCAGACAATCAGAATCGTAAACTTGATATTTAATTTTAGATTACTGATCTTCTTTCGCAAGCTATCCATCTATTCCATTCCCAATCGTTTCTTATTCTCTTCCATAGTCTTTTGATGTTCTTTTACTAGCTGTGAATATCCCAATGTCTCTCTTTCCTCCACGAACGTCTCGAAAAGCTGATCAAATTCTTCATCTGACTTTGCCAGAAGCAGTCTCGGCAGCGTTTTGCCCCAAAGCTTGTCGATACGGGAGTTGATACGCGACATCTCTGAATCATCCTGCTTGGTGACCTCATATTCTCCCAGATACCTGGTATAGGGATAGGTCCATTCCTCCATCTGGTTAAGCGGATACTGCTTCTCCGGCATCCAGTCCAGCTGCATAACGTTATTCTGAAGCATCCAATAGGCATCGTCAGCGCCGTATACCTCATCATACTTCTTACGATCGGTTGTCAGCAGCTTCTTGACCTCGTCTTTTAAGACGGCTTTACCGTCAACCCAATCGTACATCTCACCTTCCACACCGAGGCTGATCATCTTCTGTCCCTCTTCCGACATCATATAATCCAGAAAAGCGATCGCCCGGTCCGGATGCTTACAGTTCTTGGAGATCAGGGTCACTGTCCATCCACTCATGCCGGTGGAAGGCATCCGGTGATCCTCACCCTTGCTGTTTTTCGGACCGTCTACTGCCATGTAAACCCGCTCCGGATGATTGGCAGCCAGTTCCTTCTGCTGGTCAATCATATCCGTATACTGATAAATCATGCAAAAATAGCGCCCTTTTGCCAGTTTTTCTTCCATCTGGGTTCGGGTATCCACAAAAATATCATTGGCAAGATACCCTTCTGTCCCCAATTCCCGGAAGGTATTCAACCAGGAAAGGAACTCCGGATCTGTATAGCGGTCATAATATTTACCATCCTTCTCCCAGGGCACTGCCAGAAAATTCATCAGATAGCCGTCAAAAGAGACACACCCTTCGTTGGTAAAAACCTGGGAACCAATGGGAATCAGAGGTTCTCCGTCCACCTCTGGGAAAAGCTTTACTGCATCCCTGACCGCCTGTTTAAAGCCCTCCTGGGTCGTCATATCCGGTTCTCCCAAAGCCTCATAAATATCCTTTCGCACCAGAAAGGTCTGGTTGGATGCCACGTTGTCTTTTTCTTCCACATCTCTGGGGGATGTAGAGGAATTGGGATAGCCGTAAATATTTCCGTCATCCTGGGTATACCAACGCACGGAATCTTCATCTGCAACTTCGTAAAAGTACATGTCATATTGGTCTGCCAGTTCATTTAAGGCATAAACCATTCCCTTCTGGATCATCTCGTTGATACTGCTCTCCCACCAGCCCAGCGTTATCAGATCCGGCAAATTGTCCGAAGCAATCAGCGAATTCAATTTTTCATTGGGATTTCCCAGGGGTGTGATAAAATTTACAGATACCCCCGTCTCTTCGGTAATGGTGTCAGATACCAGATTGCCTCCCCAGGGTGTTGCATACCAGGAATAATTGATATACCAGTCCAATGTAATGGGATCTTTTTCCTGTGCCAACCGCTGCCATGCCGGAGCAGATTCATCCAAAGCTGCCACTTCCTCGTTCTCCTTACCGCAGCCAATACAGACTGTTGCCAATCCCAAAATCAGTAAAAGAGTTTTTATGTTTCTTCCGCACTTTTTCATCTTTATCCCTATGTCCTTCTATCATCCATTAAAACGTTTCTCATGATTAATTTTAGTTTATCACAACCTTATTAAAAAAACAACAAAACGACCTTACGCCTCTCCCCCTATGAGCTGCGTAAAGTCGTTTCGTTAGGTAATAGGATAAATGAAAAAGAAAAATGTATTAGCGGCTTTTACTCTTTTACGGCACCTGCAGAAATACTGCTGATAATGTATTTAGAGAAAAATGCAAATACCAGAAGAATAGGAATAACGGAAATCGCAACCGCCAGATAAATTGCTCCCTGGTTAGAGTTTAAATCCGTGGATGCTTTTAAGGTCGCCATCATAACCGGTAAGGTAAATTTTTCATTTTTGTTCAAAATGATCATTGGTAACAGGTAGGAGTTCCAGTTTCCAATAAATCCCATGATTGCCATGGTTGCGATACCGGGGGACATAATGGGCAGTGCAATCTTATGGAACGCATATAACTCTCTTGCTCCATCAATACGTGCTGCCTCAATCAATGAAGGCGGCATTACAGACTGTACATACTGACGAAGGAAAAATACGGTACCAGGTGCTGCAATTGCAGGCACAATCAGAGGTATGTAAGAGTTTACCAGATGCAGTCTCGTACACAGGTTGTAGAAACCAATCAGGCTCAGCTGTCCGGGAATCATCATAAAGATCAGAATCGTCATAAATAACACTTTATTTCCCTTAAATTTGTACATTGCCATACCATAAGCAGTCAGTGCAGAGAAATAAGCACCCAGAATGGTGGCAGGTACTGCTACAAGAATACTGTTCCACATACCCTTGAACAGATTAAAATATTGGAATACCAGATCCCAGTTTTCCTTCAGGTGTGTACTGGGAATCAAAGTAAAGGAACGGACGATTTC
>USSP01000322.1 GCA_900557385.1 uncultured Lachnospiraceae bacterium | reverse complement strand
TTCCATATTCAAAGACCCCAATCAGGCAGATATAATCAAAATCATGGGGCAGTTCCGGCTCAATATCCTGGAAGTTTCCCACATGAATCGTCACATTATCCGCATCCTGATGACGGTAGGCATTGATCAGACTGCGTTTTCTGGACAAATCCACACAGGTGACAGAGCCGGCTTTTTTTGCCAATACGCCTGTGATTGCACCGCAGCCGGAACCGATTTCCAATACCTTTTCCGTGCCGGTAAAGGGAATCCAGTCCACAATGTTCTCACGTTGATTGGACAGATGATAGAGAATCGGCCAGTTTTTCCGTTCTTCTATGATTGAAGGGTATTCCACCTGGGCACGATCTCTGGCAATTTTCAATAATTCTTCTTCGATCTGTCCATCACAGTAGAGATCCTCACCGGGATAATAGCTATAATCTAACAGAATCTTTCCAATCCGTTCCTGGTTGTCTGTCATACATAATCCTTTCTTTTCCATGGAAAGCCCGGACTGTAAACGCAATCCGTATATTTCAGATGTCGGTGACTTCCACCTTGGAATCCATATCATAATAGCCCACCGTGTTCTTATCCGAAATCACGGTAAGATTCAGGGTATCATATAAACGGTGATATACCTGGAAAATATCGCCCTCATAACCGGTTACGCCAAAGGACAGCAGATACTCGCCTCCCTGAAGGGACATTTTCTGCCGGAAGGTGATATGCTTACGGGTTCCTGCTTTCACGCCTTCCAAAAAAGCCTTCTCAAACATCGTATTGGTTCCGGTGATTTCCACACCGATCACATTTTTAAAGGAAAAAGCAAAAATCGGTGCTGCCACATCCTCATGGAAGGTCACTTCCATATGAATGGTGAATTCCGTCCCCTTGATCACGGAGGTGCAGATATTTCCCCGTTCGTCCGTGACATAGACCTTATCAATAAAAGCTGCCTGGGTTCCGTATTCCAGCTGTTCCGGGTTGCGTCCCGCATCCTTCGCTGCCGCTGCCACCAGATCCTTATCATTCAGAAGATCGGTATCCCGGCTGTCCTGCTCTTCTTCCGGATGGTACTGCCCCACCAGAACCCGCTTGTAAATATCAATCATTTCCTTGGGAGAACCTTCCCCCAGCTTGTTGCCCTGATTCAACAGAATGACTCTGTCACAGTATTTGCTGATACTGCTCAAATCGTGGCTGACAAAGAGAATGGTTTTCCCCTGCTTTTTAAATTCCTCAAATTTGTGATAGCACTTCGCCTGGAAGAAAACATCTCCTACGGAGAGCGCCTCATCCACGATCAGGATTTCCGGCTCGATATTGATGGCGACTGCAAAAGCCAGACGGACAAACATACCGCTGGAATAGGTTTTTACCGGCTGGTATACATATTCCCCGATGTCGGCGAAATCCAGGATATCCTGTAATTTTTCATCGATTTCTTTTTCGGAAAAGCCCAGCATCGTGCCATTCAGATATACATTTTCGATGCCGTTGTATTCCATATTAAATCCGGCTCCCAGTTCCAGAAGCGCGGAAATCCGTCCATTGACATTCACCTCACCGGAGGTAGGATTCAAAACACCTGTTATTATCTTTAAAATCGTGGATTTTCCGGATCCGTTCGTTCCAATGATTCCCACCGTCTCTCCCTGGTAAATATTCATGGAGATTCCGTTTAAAGCGAAATGTTCTTTATATTTTTTCTTACGGGATAAGCCCAGAGCTTCCTTCAAGCGATCGGAATTTTTCTCATAAAGCTTATACATCTTCCGCACATCCTTTACCTCTATGGCAATAGGACGTTCTGTCTTTTCCTTACCTGTTTCCTGCATAGCGCGTCAACCTTTCACGTTGCTGTTCCAATTTTCATCCTTTAAAGTACATCTGCGAAATGAACCTTCAACCGTTTGAAAATCATGGCTCCGATACCAAACAATACCACTGTGATGATCCAGAAATACATGGTAGAATAAAAGTCCTCGAAAAACCACTGTTTTTCACACAGCGCACTACGATAGCCGTTCACAATATATACCAGGGGATTAATCTTAATTATTGTCTGTAGGGTAGGGGAGTCCTTCAGCACATCATCCATATTCCAGAGAATGGGCGTCGCCCACATACCCACCTGAAGCAGGATATTGATAATCTGTGCCAGATCCCGGAAAAATACCACGATAGCACAGGTGGAATAGCACAGTGCCAGCACCAGAATAAAGAGACAAAAGCTATAATATAAAAGCTGAATGGTATAAATGGTGGGGTAAATCCCGTAAATTGCCGCCACAATCAGCATCACTGCCACAAAAAACAGATGGATAAATACGGCAGCAATGACCTTTACAATAGGAAGAATGCTGATTTTAAACACGACCTTTTTCACCAGATAGTTGTACTCCAGTAATGCCATGGTTCCGCTGGTCAGCGCCTCGGTAAAGAAAAACCAGGGTACAAGGCCCGCTGTCAAAAACAACACATAGGGCAGCTCGGCTCCACCAGCCAACATCTGCCCTTTTTGTCCAAATATCCGGTCAAAGACAAACCAGTACATGACCACGGTCACCACCGGCTGTGCCAATGCCCATAAAGCTCCTAAGTAGGAACCGGCATACCGTTTCTTAAAGTCATTTTTCGATAACTTCCAGATCAATCGCCTGTTCTGGTAAAGCTCCTTGGGCAAAACCGTTATTTTATCATTCGTATTTACAC
>USSP01000321.1 GCA_900557385.1 uncultured Lachnospiraceae bacterium | reverse complement strand
GAGCCAGACCATCTGCCTTTAAGACGATGGGCATTTCTGCGGTCTCCAGGTATTCCAGTGCCTTTTGTGGGTCATCAAAGGTTTCATAAGCCGCTGTGGGAATGTTGTATTTCTTCATTAAATCCTTGGAGAACGCTTTGCTTCCTTCCAGAATCGCTGCTTTTTGGTTTGGTCCAAAAGCCCGGATTCCGGCTTCGGTCAAGGCATCTACCAGACCACCTACCAGGGGATCGTCCGGTGCAACAAATACCAGATCTACTGCCTTTTCTTTGGCATAGGCAATAATCTTGTCGAATTCCATGACCCCGATGGACGGATCACACTCTGCAATCTGGGCAATTCCTGCGTTACCGGGTACACAGTATAGCTTATCCACGCGTTTACTCTTTTTCATGCTGGTGGCAATGGCATGTTCTCTGCCACCGCTTCCCACGATCAGTACCTTCATAGTTTAATCCTTTCGTTTGCGATATCATCAATTGCCTGGGGCAGAATCACCCATTCTGCCTGTTCCATGATGCGTTTCTGTAAAACCTCCGGCGTATCTCCCGGCTCCACCATGACAGGCTTCTGTGCAATGATCTCCCCTGTGTCAATTCCACAATCTACAAAATGAACGGTCGCTCCGCTGACCTTCACCCCTCTTGCCAACGCTTTCTCATGGACATGGAGTCCATAACAGCCCACGCCGCAAAAGGACGGAATCAGGGAAGGATGAATGTTAATAATCCGATGAGGGAATGCTGCCACCATCGCCTCCGGAATCGCCACCAGAAAACCTGCCAGAACGATAAGATCCGGATTGAGTTCCTTCATCTTCGCTGTAAAGGCTTCATTAAACGCTGCCCGGTCCGAATAGCTTTTGGGAGACATACAGATTGCTTCAATCCCTTTGTTCCGGGCACGTTCCAGTGCGTACGCTCCCGCATTGTTACTGATAACTGCCATGATCTGGGTATTGGTAATGGTTCCATGATCAATGGCATCCAGAATCGCCTGGAGATTCGTGCCGCCACCGGATACACATACAACCGTCTTTAGCATAATTCTACGCCCTTCTCGCCAGCTACGCATTTGCCTACCACATAAGGGGTATCTCCGGCTGTTTTGATTGCTTCCATGGTCTTGTCCACATCAGCAGGATCTACTGCCAGAATCATGCCCAGTCCCATATTGTAGGTGTTGTACATCATCTTCTCCTCGATACCACCCTTTTTCTGCATCAGGGTGAAAATCGGAGGAATGGGATAGCTGTTCTTTTCTACGCATGCCTTGATTCCATCTGGAAGCATACGGGGAATATTTTCATAAAATCCACCACCGGTAATATGGCTGCAGGCTTTCACACGCACACCACTGTCCTTGATGGCTTTCAGTGCTTTCACATAAATGCGGGTAGGCGCTAACAGTGCCTCGCCCAGAGTGGTTCCCAGTTCATCGTAATAGGTTTCCAAACTTTCTTTGGTCATCTCAAATACCTTACGAACCAGAGAGAAACCGTTACTATGTACGCCGGTACTTGCCATACCGATGAGTACATCGCCGTCCTTTAAATCTGCACCTGTAATCAGATCCTTCTCATCGACCACACCTACTGCAAAACCTGCCAGATCATACTCATCCTCCGGCATCAGTCCGGGATGTTCTGCCGTTTCTCCGCCAATCAATGCTGCACCGGACTGCTTGCATCCTTCTGCCACACCTTTTACAATCGTTGCAATCTTTTCAGGATAGTTCTTACCACATGCAATATAATCCAGGAAAAACAAGGGTTCACCGCCTGCGCATGCTACATCATTCACGCACATTGCCACGCAGTCAATTCCAATCGTGTCGTGCTTGTCCAATAAAAAGGCAAGTTTGATTTTGGTTCCCACGCCATCTGTTCCTGACAGTAATACGGGTTTTTCCATCTTCTTGATGTTTTCCAGAGAAAAGGCTCCGGAAAAGCCTCCCAGTCCACCAAGCACTTCCGGTCTCATGGTTCCCTTGACAAATTTTTTCATCAATTCTACGGATTCGTATCCAGCTTCGATATCCACACCTGCGTTTTTGTAATCCATGTTTTATCTCCATTTCTGTGCATGCTTTTTGTGCATAGCAAGTTTTTGTTATTTATAGTTCTTATATCCAAGTTCCTGCAATCGTGCATCCTTGGCAATAACCTGTTCTTTCTGTGCAGCAGTGTAATCCACCAGCTTCTGTAACATTTCGGAATCCGATGCCGCCAGAATTCTGGCTGCCAGAATTGCCGCATTCTTTGCGCCGTCAATCGCTACGGTAGCTACCGGTACTCCGGGAGGCGTCTGCATAATGGAGAACACAGCATCCATGCCATCCAATTTCTTTCCGGAAAGGGGTACTCCGATCACAGGCAATGGAAATAATGCCGCACACATACCGGGCAGTGCTGCTGCCATTCCGGCACCGGCGATCATCACCTTCATACCCCTTTCCTGGGCGCTTCCCGCCCAATCCATCAAAAGTTCCGGCTCTCTGTGTGCAGAGATAATCCGTATCTCATAAGAAAT
Source organism: uncultured Lachnospiraceae bacterium (assembly GCA_900557385.1). Classification (GTDB taxonomy): domain Bacteria; phylum Bacillota; class Clostridia; order Lachnospirales; family Lachnospiraceae; genus UMGS2037. Next base: position 172 of record USSP01000321.1, on the reverse strand, counting down.
GCCCAGTTCATCCAGCATTTCAGCAGCTTTACTCATAACCGGCAGATCTGAATCACTGCCCATGACAATTCCAACCTGTGCCATAGTTACTTCCTTTCCCTCGTTTTCGTAGTCGGGCATGGCTGTCCGCATTACCTGTGGAGCTATCGATTCTGCCCCAACTACACACCAC
>USSP01000320.1 GCA_900557385.1 uncultured Lachnospiraceae bacterium | reverse complement strand
TCTCTGGATTTCTTCTTTGTCCGTTTCGGCTGCTGTCTGCCTTCCTGCTGATAGCGGTGCAGTTTTTCCAGTACGCTTGCTTTTTTCGGTTGTTCTAATGGATTTTCTTTCTTCTGCTCCGTCTGATTTTTCCATGCCCGCAGTTCTTCATTGTATTCCATAATTAGTGCTTCTGCTTTGTTATAAACTTTCTGAAAGGCTTGCACATTGGGATAACCTTCACGTTTTACAATCTGCTCCATACTCTTGTGCAGACGCTTTTCCAAATCCTCTAACATTTCAATTTTCCCTTCCAAAGATTTTCTTTCTTTGCCTTTAAAGAACCCTCGCAGCTCTGACAGTTGTTTTTTCAAAGAAGAAATATCCTGCTGTGTGCGTTTTATCTCCCTTGACTGTCCCTGCAAGTCATACATGACCTTCTGCATATCTTTCCACTCTTGCAAATCAATCTTTGGTACAGGTTTAGGCGGCAGCTTAAATTTGAAAATCACTTCCTGTAAAAAGTTTTTTGCCCCTCGGATAATCTGTCGAAACATATCCGGCAGCCAACCGTATGTCCTAATAGATTGCAACGTTTCATCTGTGATTTTTTCCTGCTTAATCTTCAAAATATCTTCTTCAGGAACACCCTCAACCAATGCCACATCAACTGTCCGATTCCATTCCTGCCTTGCCGCATTGTCTGCCTTTATCTCCTCTGCTTTCGGATTGTTCTTTCCGATTTTCTTCGTTGCCAGATAAACACCGCCCTGTTTGAATACCGATAGTTTTTCTGATTCTTCTTTTACATATCGGTTGATCGTATCGGTAAACAGTTCCTTGACTTCTTTGGTAAAGGCTTTGTTCTTAAACCATTCCTCTTTTTTTGTGAAGATATGACTTTCATATACTTCCCCTTTCGGGATAATACTGCATCCGGCTCTGATATTTCCCTGCTCGTCTAAAATCTCTTTTTTCGTGCGTCTATGCTTTCCCTGCTCATCATAAAACATATTTCGGGTGGCAATCTTCACTTCGGGCTGTTCCAACATTTTCCGTTCGCTGAATACCAAATGAATATGATAATTCGTCTTTGTCTTGTTGTGATGAATGGCTGCGCTGCACTCTACATCATATCTTTTATGAAAAGTCTCTGTAAAAAGTCTTACCACATCATCTGCCCTGTACTGAACAAAACTTTCAGGAAGTGCAATGATAAACTCACGCCCTTCAATACATTTCCCTGCTGAACCACTTGCCTTAAAATCCAACTGATTTTCTCTTGCAAGATTTTTCCAAAACTCCGGTGTTACTCCTTCTGTCTGATAGGTCGCATAGAGATATTCCTGCCGTTTCGGATTAGAGATATAATCAATCCTTCCTGCCACATCGGACAGCTTACTTTGTCTGATAAATGAATGTCTGCCTATAAGCATTCTCCTTTCCGGCTCTCGCCTGCTTTGCTGTGAGTAGGTGCATAGGCACCTGTTTACGAACTTATCCGCCTGTCGGCGGTTGCCCCCTGCAAGGGCGAAATACACAGAGCATAAACGAAGTTTGTGCGATGGGTGTATTTCGCTCTCAAACGCCGAGGGCTTTATAAAGTGCTACCTTTCTCTACCACGTTTCGGCTTGTGCTTTTCATCTTGGGCGTATCCGCCCTTTTTATTTGCCCGTATCCGGGCTTATTTTTTATTCCTGACATCAAACCGATTCTTTGCTTTTCTATCTGATTTATTCCGGTATTCTTGCCCGCACATATTCCAGATTGCCGCAATAAGGCGTTCCCACCAGATACCATTCCATTGCAGGATTCATCTCCATCCTTGTCCGTACCCACTGGTCATCCACCAGAACTTCCATACACTCTCCGCAGTGAAATCCTCTATCAATCCATAAGTCCATTGACAGTAATCCATATCTTCCATTTTCACAGTTATAACCTAATCTTCCTTCTCTCATTGCATGATTCTCCTTTCCTGATTTCTCCTTGTCTGCTATCCACAGGGGCGTGCCACGCTCCTGTTCTTATCATCAAGGAAGAATTACCAACGGAAGCTCTCCTGCACTCCTCGTCTGTCCAGATACTCTTTTCTCGCCCGTTCCCGTTCTTCCTCTGTCGGGGCAGTTTTGAATTTTCCATACAGGTCACGCATGACCATCCTGTCTAATTTCTTCTCCAACCCCTGCTTGATTTCTTTTTCACAACTCTCATCTTCAACTAAGTGAAAGCGGAGCAACTGCATAAATAATTCCTGTGATATTTGCACATTTCCCATCTTATCCATCCTTTCCGTGACGGTATGTGACAGTCGTGACGGTTATTTTGATACCGCCCCGCTGTCAAAAATACCGTCACAACCGTCACGTACTGTCACGCATTCTCTGTGTTGTCTTTCCAGAGCCTTAGTTTTCGTCCTTCGTGGACACGCTCACTCCGAAAGAGAATCCCATGTTCTGTATACAACCGTCCTGCAAGAACGTTCAGTTTTCTTGTGATAACGTGCGGTTGAATGTCCACATTTATCAGTGCAACAAGTGCGGTTGGCGAACCTTCCCAGTAAGGATTGTCCTTCATAACAAGCTCCGCAATCTCATCCAGTAACGGCTCCGGCGGTTCTTTCCATAACTCCGTCTCCGCCTTTTGTAAATCCCACAACAGGGTTTCTGTATTGCGGATAAGATACAGCTTCTGGTCTTGCTGATCTCTACCAGACACTTCCAGTGTTGCGGCATTGCCA